>JAHJTE010000001.1:300000-600000 GCA_018830005.1 Candidatus Omnitrophota bacterium | reverse complement strand
ATACCCTTGATTTTTCCACCCATAAGGGTGAGCCATGATACAGGCACATATTGAGCATAAGCATAATCTAACCTTATATCAGGCGTTTCAAAGGTATTATCCAAGGTCTCATTTGTCGAGCGAGGATCCGTCCCTCCTGTCGCAAGCCCTGCGGCAACCTTAAGGCCTTCAGTGACTTTCATCTCAGATCCCAATCTAAAGCGAATACGTCCTCTGTGCCGTTCTTCGCTGCCTTTTTGCTTTTCCCATTGATAGCGAGTCCTTAAGTCTCCTTTGAATTTAATATTTTGAACCCACTTAGGAAGCGCGTACGATTCCCCTTTCGCTACTTCTTTGGCAACCTCATGTTTCGTTTCGTCTAAAACTATTTGTGCCTCAACAGGAGTAAGGAATCCTTTTTCCACTAACTTATCCACCAAAACATCAATCTCTCCTGCATAAAGCTGTTGTGAACTGAATAAGCTCAGCAACATTCCAACAATCATAACAAAAGAAATCTTCCTCATTTTTAAACCCTCCTTTTTAATTGCTACTAAAAAATTTCCTAAGTCGGCAAAGTTCTTTTTCTACACGCCTCAATGATCCTTCCACATAAACATCTTCGATGCTTTGCGAACTTTCGATGTCATTCAATATGTTCTGTAGAGTAACGAGTTGCGAACGCAGAGAACTCGCAACAAAATCACTTTGCAGGCTTGACATAGTTTTTACCACCCCTTGCATTTAGTTTCTCACCTCCTTTTGCTTTTGATTTTTTAATCTATTCAAAAACTCGGCGGCGGTATTCTGGCAAAAGCGATAATAAAGATACCCCATCGAAGCAAAACAGATTAAAATTAATAACCATAGAATGACATTCATTTGTCCTTTTTCCCTTTCTTCAAGCAAAAGTATATAATACGCCTGTGACGAAAAGATTAAGGACAAGTGAATTGTTTGTGAAATATAAAAGAGGGAAAAGAGAAGGCTTTATGCCTTAGGGATGGTAAAACTAAACGTGGAGCCCTGGCCTAATATACTTTCAACAGAAACTTCGCCATGATGGGCAGAGATAATATGTTTAACTATGGAAAGACCAAGCCCTGTTCCGCCTAATTCCCGGGAACGAGCTTTATCCACACGATAAAAACGCTCAAAAAGCCGCGGTAAATCTTTATCGGAAATACCAATGCCGGTATCGGTAATGTCGACTTTGATGAAATTGTTTATTTCGCAAGCTGTTATTGAAATTTCTCCATTGGGATGATTGTATTTTATAGCATTATCGATAAGGTTGAGTAAAACCTGCTTTATCCTTGTTTCATCGGCGAGGATATCCGGTATATCTTTAGGGATATTCATCTTTATTACGATTGACTTATTATCTATTTGCCCTTTTAAACTCGCTACAACCTTTTCTGCGAGAGGCAGTAATTTATAAGGTTTTGTTTCCATGGCCAGCTTACCTGATTCTACCTTGGAGAGATTCAAAAGATCATCTATCAAGGTTGCCAGGCGGTTGGAATCAGAAAGAATAATCTTTAAAAAATCCTTAGCATTTTCTTTATCCTTTAAGGCTCCTTCCAACAAGGTCTCGGCATACCCTTTGATGCTGGATATGGGAGTCCTGAGCTCATGGGATACATTAGCCACAAAGTCTTGACGTACTTTTTCAAGCTTTCTTAAGTTTGTTACGTCATGGAACACTAATACAGCACCCTCCGTCTTTCCTTCTTTCTTAATTGGAGTTGCATGTACTAATAAAACCTTCTCTTCTGGAAGAAGGGTTGATATCTCTTGCGAGATAAGCCCATTATTAGAATGCAATGTATTATCGACAATCTCTTGTATCTGTAAATTACGTATTACTTCTATGGGTTTTCTCTCCAATGGATTTTCTTCAATCCTAAGAAGAGTCTTTAACGCCTTATTGATTAACAAAATTGAACCGCTAACATCAACTACCATTACTCCTTCAAACATGCTTAAAAAAACAGCTTCTAATCGGGATTTGCTTTCGTTTACTTCTTCAATGCGCGCTTTTACTTGCTCTGACATATAGTTAAAGGCTGAGACTAAGTCTCCTATTTCGTCATTTGATGAAAGGGAGATTTTCTTAGAGTAATTGCCATGAGCGATGTCTTGTGAAGCCCAGGATATTTCTTTAAGCGGCCGGGAAATAAAATATGAAGCCAAGTAGCTAACTAATACTGCCAGGATAAAAGCCGCTAAAAGTGAAAAACCTAGAGTATGTTCTAGGCGATTTAACAACTGCTCTATTTCAGATAGAGGGATAGATAAACGAATAATCATCCTGGTATCATTCTTATCAAATACCGAAGCTATATAAAGAAAATCCTCTTTAATGGTAGTACTGAATCGCCTGCTTTCACCTATTCCTGACTGAAGAGCCTGTTGAACCTCAGGTCTATAGAGGTGATTTTCTACTCTTCGCAGATGGTCGCCATCAAGCTCTGAATCGCCATATACAGTGCCATCAAGCCCAATAATGGTAACTCGCAGATCTAAATCACGGCCTATTTTATCAGCTATTTCATCTAGATCGTATGAAGCAATATCCTTCAAAGGGATATCGGATAAATAAGATTTACATAATGCAATCTGTTTAGATACATTACTTTTTATTCTGTTATAGGTATAGCCTTTCAGATTATTACTTAGGTAAAAGAATACGCCTAAAAGAATAATCGCACTGATTATTATAAAAATAAGGGCAATTTTATGTTGGATGTTTATTCTCAAATCTAATCTCCCTCGTTGAATCTATAGCCGATACCTCTTACTGTTTCAATTAACTTTCCTGACTTACCCAATTTTTCTCTTAGGCGCTTTATATGCGTGTCTATGGTACGTGTGGTAACATCGGAAGCGATATCCCAAACATCTTCAAGCAACGCATCTCTTGATTGAACCCGGCCCCGCCTTTTAATAAGGGTGACTAACAGCTTAAATTCAAGCTGAGTTAGCTTTATCTCTTTTTTATCAACAGTCACTTTATGCCGCGGGATATCTATTGTTAGTTTATCAACGCTTAAGATATCTTTTTCTTCTTCCTTGGGCTTCCCACGTTTTAAGATCGCTTTTACGCGAAGGATAAGCTCTCTGGGGCTAAAAGGTTTTACAACATAGTCGTCTGCCCCAAGCTCAAAACCAACCACCTTATCTACCTCTTCACCTTTTGCCGTAAGCATTATAATGGGAATGCCTGACAACTTTTTATCCTGCTTAATGTGCCTACATGTTTCAAAGCCGTCCATTTTAGGCAACATGATATCTAGTATTATCAAATCAACTGACTCCCGGTCCAAGGCTTCCAAGGCATCCTCACCGGTTACGGTAACAATGCAATCAAAACCTGCCTTTTCTAAATTATATTTAACAAGCTTGGAAATATGCTTATCATCCTCAACTACGAGAATTTTTTGTCCAGCCACTTTTATCTCTCCTTAAATGGTTATAGTCACATAACGCTCTCAATTGATAATAGTTTAGAAAATATAAATGAAATCCGCGTTACAGTTATGTGACTTTTTTGTGAATTTTACTCCCTATGCTTCAATTATTCCAACTTTACTCGCTTTGGGATCTCGCCGCTTTCAAAATGTTTCTCGAGCCAGCCGTTTTTCACATTCTTTCTTGAGTCAAAATGTGAAACATAAGGCTTGATATCCAACAAAGGTGTGCCGTCCAAAATATCGACTTCCGAAAAAGTAATGATGCAGTCTTTGACGCTTTCCAGTTTAACTATCGAAAAACCGATATGGTTCGGCCGGTGCGGACTGCGTATCGCGAATATGCCGTGTTCTGTATCCTCAAGAAAAGGTTTGCCAGTGAGCTTTTCCTCTTTCGAGCGGTTAAAATGATAGATCAAGATAACATGCGAAAAACCTTCGATATCCTTTAAGCCCGCTTTATATTCAGGAAATATTCTGGCAGTGCCGGAAACTCCCCTTTTAAACTTACCCTGAATAGGTATTCCCTTTGATTCTTTGTAGGGCGTATTGATCATCCCTATTGGTTTAATTGTAATAGATTTCTTCATTTTAATCCGTTATCCCTCTACTTGTGCCGGTATTTTATGACTCTCACTTTTTCCATGGTGATTAAACCTTCCTGCACAGCCTCATCAAGAAAAGGCAAGAGTTTGCCGATGTTTTCCTCCGTGTCGACAATTTCAACCACAACAGGAAGATCGCCCGATAATCTCAATATCTTGGCGCTGTGCATACGGCTATCCGCGCCAAAGCCCATAATCCCCCTGAAAACAGTGGCACCGGCAAGGCCCAACTCCCGGGCTTTTGTCACAATCACTTCATAAAGCGGTTTTCGATTATGCTTATCAGATTCTCCAAAAAATATACGCAATAACGTTCCTTCTTCCGGGAGCTTCATTTTTATTACCTCCTTATCAAAGCAAATAAATACTGGCTGATAAAATATCCGGCAAATACCAAAACTATTCCCAGAAGAAAGCTTGATAGTGTATTCATCAGGAAAAGATTGTATTCGCCATCGCGAATAAGATGGAAACTCTCCAGTGAAAACGTGGAGAATGTCGTAAAAGAGCCGAGAAGACCGATAAATATCATTATCTTCACATTCTGAGAAACAACGACTGATTCAAACATCCCCCACAAAAAACCTATAATCAAAGATCCAACCAAGTTAACACTCAACGTGCCCCAGGGGAATCCGCCATTGAATATGCGCTGGGTTACCCCTGAAAGCCAATAGCGCATTACCGCTCCAACTGCGCCACCGATTGCGATGTATAAAACCCTCAACATAAACTGATACCTCCTTTCTTACAATAGGAGTTATCAGCCTGTTGAGGCGGTTAACGGCGAACCCCATCGCCAGTTCAATTATTTGATAATCATATAACTCGCAATAACCAAAAGACATGCGCCGAATATTTTTCTTAACACCGGTTCCGAAAAACCCACCGCGAATTTTGCGCCTAAGAATCCGCCGATAACAAATCCCAAACATATAAATCCTGCCACCGGAAGGTTGACATGTCCCTGTTTATAATAAGTTAAAGCTGCCAGTATGCCAATAGGCGGAATCAACATCGCTAAAGTTGTCCCCTGCGCCGCGTGCTGAGAAAACCTAAAAAGATAAATAAGCGCGGGAACAATGACAATCCCTCCTCCTATGCCGATTAAGCCGCTTATAGCTCCCGCGAATAGGCCGATTAAGATATATAGCAAAATGCTTATCATATATTCACCTCTCTTTAAAAGGTTACTACTTTGTCCGATTCTTTAACTATATCGTACATATCTTTCATTGTCGAGATCGGACACATGCCAGAGCTCTCCTGTTCCCTAGACTTTATGCAACTACCACAAGCGTAGATCTTACCACCGGATTGCATAAATTTCTCCGCCTGTTCAACAGTATTAAACTTCTCCGTGCTGATCTTTTGATATTCAACTCCCTTGCCCATGAAAAACACTTTTACCTCATCCTTCTGGCCTAGAGCAAAATTCGCGTAGCGGATTGCGTTCCAGCATGTTTCGGCATCGTTACTTGAAATAATAACTCCTATTCTCATTTCTCTACTCTCCTTATTTCTTAATTAAAACCAATAGCATCTTAAATTTTTCTATTGCTTGTATAGAGTGCGGTTTGTTGGCAGGCATAATTATCAGCTCTCCCTCTTTTACGATAAACGGCTCCCCGGATATCTTGACTTCCGCTTGCCCGTCAAGCACATTGACCAAAGCGTCAAATGGAGCCGTATGTTCACTTAAGCCCTGCCCCTCATCAAAGGCAAACAACGTAACTATCCCTGATTCTTTTTTAATTATTTCTTTGCTTACGATAGATCTGCCCTGATATTCGACCATTTCTTTAAGTGATAATACTTGCATATGGGTGCCCTCTATTTTTTCTCGTGCTTCTCCACTACTTTGTTATATTTTTCATGAATCATGTTCCGATCAAACTCATACATTTCGTTGAGCATCGCATCTTTCTCGGCATCGGTAAAATAATCCATGCATGGGATAAAAAAGCGCTTATCTTCTTTTTCTATGTGCTTAGGGTAAAATTTGACCAGTATTTCCATATTTGAAACTATGTCTTTTAAGGCGTCTTTGTTGCCCTGGACATATTTTTCTTTCGCTTCAACCAGCTTCTTTACATTATTCCTGCCCATCCTGTGTTCTTCTATAAGCTCTTGCATAATCCTCTGGTGTTCATCGGATATCTCTTTCTTTGCGAGGTCCCGAAATAATATGTCTTCCTCTTTGCCATGATGACACCTGTCAGCGTATGTCCGTATAAAATCAACCGCTGTATCAGCAAAGGATGGGTCGACCTTCCCCTCTTTATTGACAGTCTCCAAGTTAGCTTGCATTACCCGTATCATCCGCTCTATAAGCCTGTGTTCAATCATTAAAGGACCAACCGGCATCATATTAAATACCTCCTATTTCATTTTTCCGCGACAACGAGTATTTCAAAATCTTCCGTGGTCAGTTTGTCGTTTCTCGAGAATGCCCCGAGTTTCGCGCCAAAGATATCGATTTTCTTAAATCCAAGGCTTTTGAGAAGCCATGTTATCTCGCTGGGGACGTAATAACGCTCGTTACACTTAAGCTCCCTTTTATTGCCGGAATCGTCCTCAAAAACAGCAGTGTTATGATCACGGAAAGTCATCAGATCAAAGGAGCAATCCTTACACTGGGACTGGCCTTCTTTCTGCGCCGACTTATAGAAGTCATTAACAGAATGAAACAGCGGGAACAATCCGTTTAATGTGGTGAAAATGAGCTTGCCTTTATTTTTTAGCGCTTTTGTGGCGTTCTTGAGGATTTCAAAATTCATCTCGTCCGTTTCCATAAGAGAAAATCCGCCTTCGCACAACATAATTGCCAGATCAAATTCGCCGTCAAAAGGAAGATTGCGCGCGTCTTGTATTTGGAAGTCGATCGTCACCCCGACCTCTTTGGCCTTCTCCCTTGCCCTTTTGATCTGATCCTCGGAAAGGTCAATACCGATCACGTTATATCCCCTTTTCGTTAGCTCTATCGCGTGACGGCCGGTACCACAACCGATATCGATGACCTTTAAGGATTTATCTTGGCTTATCTCCTGTTCTATAAAATCACATTCGCCCACAGTTCCCTGAACAAAACATTCTTTATCATATTTGTGAGCGTAGTTTTCATATAATGCTTCGTACCATTGTTTCATTTTAATCATTCCTTTTCTGGATTCCCGCTGGAGTTTACCCCCTGCATAGATTCCCGCTTACGCGGGAATGACAGGGGGCGGGAATGACACCGCCGAGGCTACTCCACCAGTGCCTCAGCGATAGACATCATCGACTTACTATAAACTGGCCATTGGCCATCCGAAAGTCTTGATATAGGCTTTTAAATGGCTCAAAATCCGTAATCTTCCTATTCCTTGAGACTATAAAACAACCTAACGCTCTTGTTATTAATTGTGGATAAATCGTATAGTTTTTTATTAAGATATAATGTATATAAAAAAGGAATTCGTTAATTCCCCAAGTTCTTGTGCTAAACACTTGACGGCTTCTAAATCTTGCTTCGTTTCTGTAGGAAAATTAACCAAAATGATGCCCTAAAGGTAACACCGCATTCCTTTCCAAACTAGCCGGCGATTCCGTTGCAAGCCATCACTCATTCCGGAGAAAACTAACATCCTCAAATTTTAAATTACCTTTCCTTCATAGAATCAAACAGTAATTTTCCATCATCTTTTCCATCTACAATAATACCGTTTCTAACACGAACACCGCTTATACTGAGTTCGTAAAATGTTAATCGTTCAACTCTTGAATTTAAGATAGAGGCATCGTCATATAAATAGGCAAAAACTGAAGGGAATATATCTTGCAATACTTTGATCTTATCGTGATCAATATTTGCATCTTTAGGCCACTTTATTGCTAAAAGAACGCCATATCGATCTTGTATATCAAGCTGATCAATTTCACTTTTATCATACTGATTATTTCGACTGGTAAAAAAGCAGTTTTTAGTCAAAAAAGGCCCGTGGTCTCCATTAACGATAATTATTGCATTCGGGTTATACTTTTTTATTGTCTCTATATCTTCCCTCATTTCTTTATTGGCTTTAACTAAACGTTCTTTATAAAGCTCTATCTCATTCCCCAAGCAACGACCAGAGTTTTGAGAATGATTGGGAAATTCATTATGTGTGTATAAAAATCTAGGCTTACTAGTTGTTGATGCCAATACCTCATTTTTCTTCGCTAAATACTTAAAATAATTTTTTTTAGAAAGCTCCACATCAAATCTAAACTCTCCTTCGAAAATTGATTTAGCTAACAGTTTATAAAATGCGACTGCCTTTGTTGGAAACGACTGATCATAAAAAGAGCCAACTTCTCGAAAAAAATAATAAGAGGAAAAAATACCGAAGGTTTCATAGCCATTTTCTTTTAGAATATTTTGAACTGCACCATTTCCGGAAAACCCAGCACCATAAAAATCACTATATCTAGGGCCCATAAGGGCACTTAGCCATGATTGGCGTGACGTTCTACGAATATTGAATACACAATCCATTGATGGTTTTGAGCCAGGGGCCAAAGAGTAGATTCCTTTGTATATGTGAAAACCATTTTGTATTAAATAGTCTTCTTGTGCATTATTATCAATACCGTATTTAAGCATAGTTTCATTTGCAGCATAAGCATCAAAGGTTAAAAGAAAACAGTCCGGCTTCCTTTTCATCTCCTTGCCTTTTGTATAAGCATATATTTTTGGACTATCAACGGGAAAGATTAACCCCTTAATTTCATTTCTAATTCTTCTAAACGAAATTAGAGCAGTTAGTGTACTTACAGCGAAGAGCACAGCAACCACTATATTTAAGAATTTTCTATTCAATGAATAAATAACTAAAGAAATAGTAAAAAATACAACCAATACGATAAACTGTATTTTTAAACTTCCCGATAGATGCCAGCTAAAATCAGATGCCAGTGAAGCCATATTAAAAAGTACATAAGAAAAACTTAACCCCACTATCATCAAAATCTTTCTTGATCCAATTATACCAACCACTATAGGGACTAGAAAAGTTAAAATAAAAGATACAGCAAAGAAAATAATAAATACCATTATGGAGTCAAAGGTAGACAAACTATCCTGATTTAAGATGATATACCGCACAATCGGTATCATTGGTAACAACAGTAAAAACAAGTCTCCGATATAAAAACCTTCCACAGAATTTATATACTTAAAGCTTCCGTGTCTAGTGCAATAAAAACATATAAAGAAGACAAAATATAACATTGCCATCAACATCAAGAGCCACTGATATAACCTAGTTACAAAAACATAATTTATTCCTTGAGGCAAAAAACGAGAAGAAACAAACGCATAAAAAAACAAAAGAGCTATCGCTACTATTGTTTTTATAAATACTCCTGTGGTAAATATGTTCTTTTTTAAAAAATCTAACGGGGGTTGTTTCTTTATGTTCATGCTTGGATCCTTTTCATTAGATATAAGATTCTTTTGGAATTTTTTATAGTTACAGAATCCCGTATTATAAATTTTTCTTTAAACTCACATTCAAAAAATTGCTGAGTATAATTGGTAAAAATATCCTTCCTGGTTGATAAAAGTCGCTGTGTCTGTGAATCCTCCTTAGGGACAAATTCGATAATAAGTGAACTACAAATTTTGTTTAAGAAATCAACAATCTTGTTAAACGGTAAATTGTTGGAAATTGCTAAATGATGAATCAGCGCTAAGGCAAACACCGTATCTGCTGGGCCGCGCTCAAACAAAGACATTCTTTCTTTATTATCCCAGCCGATACCGGGACTTGGGTTTGTTAAGTCGAATAACAGTGGAAGAATTCTGGTTTCTCCCTTTTCAATACATTGAAGATAATTTTTCTCAACAGCAAGAGGATCAATATCAAAAGAGATCACCTCCATCCTTTTATCCGCAGCAATACGACTAAACATCCCAACATTTGTACCAAGGTCCCAGACAATTTTTGGATTGACCTTGTCTAAAAAATCAGATATAATTTGCCTCTTGTGCTGAAGCCCTTCTGGGGAATAATTAGTATCTTCATAGTAATCGCTCCATTCGGTACCCTGAGCTTTCCATTTCAATTTTCTAATAGCAGACTCTAGACTGTCAACAAGCCCCATAAAAGATAAACGTGTTACCTGACCTCTTGTTGTATTCACAGTCTTATCAGCAAAATGCTTTTGGGCTTTAGCGTGAAAATGAACGTGAGTAAGCAAGGAAAATACAAAACGGGTACGAAATTGAAGAAGAGAACTCGTCAAATCCAAAGGAATACCATCTATATAAACTCGCAATAATTGATTTAGTCGAATATCTCTATAGTTCATTAAAGCCAAGGGCGCAAGAAAATGTTGACAAAATTGTCTATATGCAACCCAGGGTTGTCCCTCACAGTATTCTTCAAAAGAAAGCGTATCGATAAGTATTAGTTTTCCTTTTCTGAATTGTATATTGTAGGCATTGCAATCTTTCAAGGACATTCCAAAATTAAGCGATTTTTTTTGAATTTCAAGTGTGGCCAAAGCTGCGTCTTTCAATTGAGAAAAACACCACTCGTATGGATATGATATAAATGGTATTGGCTCAGGCTTAATTATTTTATAAGCCTTATCGGGCGCTGAGCTGACAACATTAACTTCTTCATGAGGAATCAATAACTCAACATCTGTCAGAGCCTTATAAAGTCCGGAATTCATCAAGCGGTCATAATTTCTTTTGTAAGAAATATTTATCTGTCGATAAATTAATCCGTCCCGATAGAAAAGAAATCCACTTGGATCACGAAAGGAACTTGAAACATTTTCATTCGGCTTAAGTTCATTCATTTTTTTTCCTTTTTGAGAATAAATTCTTAAAGAAAAGAGCAATCTTCGTCCAGAATAGCTTAATTACAAATAATCCTCCCATTACGACAGCTATAATTAGCTGAAAGATGGAGCTTCCCGTCCCTGGATCTAAGTACGCATAAGCTTTTTGACCAAAAATACCAGAAAATAAAAAGACAAGTATACCAATAATAATAAAAAATACAAAACGCATTTTCCCCTCCCTGTCTTTATAGGCAACCATGCCTTTTCAGGCATCATCATTGCTATAATTACTAGTTATACTTCCATGCTCTTATATATTTATATTAAATCATTGTCAAAGAGTTAGAAAACTTTAGTTCTCTTTATTTACCCTCCACCCTCCTGCAATCTTTTCAACAACTCTAATATCATCTCGCGGTACTTATACATACGGTCATCCGAAAGTCTTCAGAAAAATCTTTTTCATAACATCCTCAATTGTAAAGTGTCATAAGTGCAACACCCCGTTCATTTATCGATTCACTTAGACGTTCTTTCAACTCTCTTTATTATTTTATTGGCTAATTCTGAATTAGGAATAATTATTTCTCCTTCTTTAGCGGTTATTTTTGTGACTATAAAATCAATAATTTTTATCTGACCTGATATTGAATCAAATTCTATTGTATCACCTTGTTTATATTCCTTCATAAGAAGCCTGCCGGCTAAAATACTTGAAACAATCTCTCTTCCTCCAATAATAAAAAGTAAAGAAACAATTAACGGCACTACTCCGAAGATAATGGCAATGAAAGTCTTTGCTACGCCCAGATATTCCAAGCATATCATTATAGCTAGCGCCATAGCAAGATAACGCGCTGCTTTACCTAGAAAGCGGTAAAAATGTATGCTTGCTAAATGCGAAGTTACTTCTACAAGTTTGCCTACAAACTGACTCAAGAATATACCCATAACAAGAAGAATTAACGCTACGATAAACTTAGGTATATAAGAAAGGGCCCGTTGTATGAGCTGCGAAGCGGTATTTAGCTCCAGGTTATTAAACGCCATAACTAATGCGCTAAAAATAATAATCCAATAAAATAGCAAACCGATAAGAGATGAAGGCTTTTTTTGAATTCCGCCTTTTTCGAGGAAATGTTTTAGACCGATCTTCTCGGATACCACATCAAGACCTAACGCCTTAAGAAGCTTTGAAACTATTTTCTTAAGGAGCACCGCACATATCCAGCCAATTAGAAAAATAATTATTGCAAGTGCGACTTTAGGACCGAATTCCGTAGTAAACTGGTACAACTGCCCTAGTTTTTTAACAACTAAATCTTGAAATATCCCGCCAAACTTAGACATAGTTACCCCCTACTTAATCATCGTTTTTTAAGAAATCTTTTAACTTTTTCAAAGGTTTTTTTACTATCTTCTCACCTTTTTCAATAACTTTCTCTATCTCATTTTCTGATTTCTCGGCAATTCTTTCTGTAAATTGATCCAGCTTTTTAAGAAGGCTCTCGGTTTTCTTCGTCTCAATAATAAAAAAATCTGTCGTACTGGCAATTCCTGTTTGTGGATTAAGATCGTTCTTTAACTGCATTATAACAGCCATCGGCGTCGAAGCTGCCGGCTCGCTAACTTTTAGAATGAAAAACAATGTCATAGCTTGCAGAGCGGCAGAAATTAAAAAAATCAAATGCAGATTGGAAATTTCGTAAGCAAACAGTGTAAAATGAAGGTTCTCAAAAATTTTGGAAAGCCATCCACCGATAATTGGAGCGATCCCGCCGATTATACCGGTAATGGCCGCAAATAAGGCAAGATACACGGATCTGCCTTCTTGAGGAGAAAGTTTAATTAGAATGTTAAATTGTGAAAGGGATACTCCCGCCATAAAAGCGCCTGTTAATAAATGCGCTATCATTATTGGCATATAATAATTCTTTGGAAGTGCGACTATCCATAATAATGGTATTGCAGCTAAAATTAAGCCAGAAACGATGATCACTGGTTTATTCCCTAATTTGTCAGAAATTGGCCCCCATATCTTCATCATAAATAGTGTCGCTAACATAGCAAATGTTCCAAAAATCGTAATGGTTGAAAAATCAATTTTCAAAGTGTTAATCATGAATACACCATAAAAGGGCGCTGCCATCTGAACTCCGAATATCCAACATGAAACATAAATAATAAGCGCGAGAAAATTATGATTTTTTAACGGTTTCAAGAATAGCGATAAATCTGTTGAGCTTTTTGGGGTCTGCGTTGTGCTTTCTACTTCTGGTATACGAACCAAGAACCATGTACTGAGCAATCCTACCGCTAACCCTAAAGAAAATATGATAATATAGCTGTAGGGATTGTCATCGCCGAACCACGTTTCCCAAAGAGATAAGAATTTTCCAGCTACGAGAATAACAACAGTCCCACATGCCGAAGCAATCATATTGCGTTTTCCAAAATATGTTCCCCTGATATTTTCAGGGACCAAATCGCTCATCCAAGCCAGCCACGCTACTCCAGATAGCGAGCCGAAAAGACTTGATACGGCAATGACAATTACCAAGACTAAAACACGCCAATCGGAAAAGGATGAGAAAATTGCCATAGGAAGAATGATGATTGCAATCCATAGCAAACGACTCATAACTACGCAGACAAAACAAAGCATCTTTTTTTTGCCTGTTTTTTCAATCAAATACGATCCGAAAATTTGAATAAGATTTGCCAACATGGGCAATGCGGCCAGAAATCCGATTTGCTCGGGTTTTGCTTTTAATATCTTTAAGGCAAAACCCATAAGGAAAATCCCACCCGCCAATGACCCCATAACTGCGGATAGGGCACCATCGATAATCGAAAAATTTAGGGCTTTATTTTGCGCTTTCGTATCCATAAATTCTAAAGTAGATTGAGACTGTCTATCCTTCTATTTTCTCCATAGGCTGATTACAGCAAACTAATTCTCCACCACCAACTTTAGTAACAGTCACTTCATTCCCGCATACATTACAACGATATTTTTCATCCACTTTTTGTACTCCCATGTTAAGCCTCCTTTAATTTCTAAAACAAGACTATTATTGCTATTTTTCCCAAAAATCCTCTGCCTCTTTCTCCATCTTCGCAAGCCTCGTATAATAATCAGGAAATTCTTCTAAGTGCGCAAGCGCAATCTTCCCTGTCGTCAAGGGGTCGTTGCCCGTAACATTTGTTGTTTGATCACGCAACCCGTGCTCTAACTCCACATCCATGCCTTGCCTAAATTGCTCTACATCAAACTTATCCCACTTTATTCCTAGTTGCTCTCCAATTTTCTTTGCTTCATCAAAACTAAAACTTTTTTTACTGCTCATAAAAACCTCCTTGCGTAGACTCATTTATAAAGATTTTCATTGACTGTGTAGAATAAATCTTATAGCTAAAAGGAACGAGCTATCAAAAAGCCTAATAATGCACCATAAATAGTACTAATGTATTTATTACTCGTCAAAGGACAGACACCGGTTGAACACTTGCCGAAATAGCCAAGCAAAAAACCCAAAAATGCGCCTATTGCAATACCTATGATATCTTTATCCATCATTAACCTCCCTGCTTCAAATACCTGTTCATGAATAACGTATAGTAACTATTAGATCTCCCTTATGGTCACACGTAGGGCACATTTTACCGATGCCTTTTAACCTTAATTTCTGGCCATTCTTTGTGCCGGGATTTATTTTTAGACTAATTGTTCTTGCATCGCTCAACTTAACTTTAACTTCACCGCCATTTAAAGCAACATTTCGAGGAATCTTCATGTCTGCATATGTATCTGTATCATATTTTTGTTGACCCCCTGTATCCGTAAAGTTATAAACTGTATAAGGACCACCGGCTTGATCGCCTTGCATTGAGCTCATCCCTTCAAAAATATCGGTTAAGTCATCAAAAAAGAAATATCTGTTAAATCCCCCTTGCTGACGGGCCCCGCGTGCTCCAAGATCATGAAAATGCTTCATTAAGTCTTCAAAATCAAACCCTGTTTGCGAAGCAAAATCTCCCGAGCCCTGCCCGCTCCTAAATTCATAAGCGCCTTTTCGGTAATCATCGTATTCCTTTTTTCGTTTGGCATCTCCCAAAACGTAATATGCAGCTGCGATCTCCTTGAATTTCTCTTCACATTCCTTCTTTTTCTCTTCGGGGCACCTATCTGGATGATACTTCAAGGCTAAACTCCTGTAAGCGGATTTTATCTGCTCACTTGAAGCGCTTTCATCTACTCCCAAAATTGCGTAGTAGTCCTTAACTTCCATTTACCCTCTATCTTTATTATTGGTGTAACTGGCTATTTTGTCTCCAAAACATGTGCTGACTGAACAGGTAGATCTAATAAGAGGATGATCAGGCGACATTAACCGCGCACCCTTTGTGGCAATGTCTATAGACGAATTCGGAAGACATAACGCTTATCTATCAGGAATTAAGTAATGTATCCCCGGAATTCAAAACTGTTATGACGCTCAAAACAAACCATCCTTGAGCCCACCATCGTTTCTGAACGTAACTATCCACTATATCTGCCTTTGTTTAAATATCTTAATTATCGTCATGTAATAGTGCAACCATCGGTCATCCCCATGCCCTTATAAAAACTTTCATATCGTTATTCATTACAAATGGCTAAACATTATCACTATTGCTATTCACCATTAAGAGTCAAGCAAAATTCGATGCTATCCAATCACCAAGATAATGGGTTATGATTATAACGATTATTGCTATGAACAAATGCTCAGCAAGAACCTTCCAAGGATTTACCCTCTGTTTTCTAGCCATTCTATAACTAAAAAGAGAAAGTATAGATAATCCCCAAATTATAGCTATCACAATTGCTGTAGAAAGTTCAAATAGCAAAACTGGAATAATAAATGTTAGTGCAAAGACAAGCTTAGAGAAAAATGTAGCAATTGTCGCCGCCCACACTTGCTTCGCAGTATGTTTATTTTCCATCTCTTCAGAGACATGAATACCCAATGCATCTGAAAATGCATCTGCTATTGCTATTGTCAAAATTCCTCCTATAACGACTAGCTTCGAATTAGTGCCTGAATGCAACCCTACCATCAACCCAAGCGTTGTAATTATTCCAGAAGTTACGCCAAAACTAAATCCTACTTTTAGTGAATGTTTCATAATATTACCTCCAGCTTAATCAACACCTAAAATATCATTATTTTTCAGGTATACTTTTTTATTTAAGTCTCGTTCTTTTTCCATCTTATTATTTCACCTATAAAATCGATAATTCCCAGAAAAAAAGCAGTAACTATTAATACAATTATTTTCGTATCTATTTTTTCATGTTCTACTAAGAATTCCTCTTTTAAGTGGAATGCAATTACGAGAATGATCATCCAAAGAAACAATTTATATTCTTGGCTTTTAATCAGACGCTTCAAGCTAAAAGACCATTTTTCGCCTTCACGATAAGGAGAAACCGCAGGCACTATGGCTGGAATTTTATTTTTATAATCGATGTATCGATGTTTGAATTTTTGTTCTAACATCTGCTCCTCTTTTTTAATTGTTCGGTAGTATACTCCTATTATTATTAAGAAGAATAATGTGCCTAGATAATAAATTTTCAGCATAATAATAAAACCAAGAACAAGTAGAATCGTACCTAGATAAAGGGGGTGTCTTACGAAAGCATAGGGACCAGAAGTAGTGAGTTTTTCTAACTTTATTGCATAGCCATTCGCCCAACTTCGCAGGAATAAACCAATTAAAATAAACCAAATCCCATTCATTATTGACTTATCATCAGGATAGCTAGAGAGAACTACAAAGATACCAAAAGGATAAATAATGGCAAAGCGTAATTTAAACCAGCGTTTAAACCTATTTTTAAAACTCATCTTTTATTCTCTTTATATTTGCACCTTTCAAGCTCAATCTAATTTAACTAGTACCTCCGCTATCCTCTCCATAGTCCCCCTATAACGCAGCTATCGGCCATCTTAAAGTCTTAATATAGACTTTAAGATAAAGTTTCATTACTAATTCCTTAAATTTTCATACGGGATCAAAGGACTTGTTATTTAAATTTAGAACCAGTACGGTCTTCGCTCTGCAAAATATCAATTATTTCAAATTCCTCAATAGATTCAAGATTCTGCAAAACCGTTTTTTGCCATTTAAGGTGCATCTTGTTGAAAACGCTTCTTATAGCATTATGATCGTTGTTATGTATCAATGCGTAAAATACCCTTAACGCTCCTTCAATATCTCTATCATGCTTATCAATTTTTCTTCTACGCTTAAAAATTATAAATTTATGCAAGGCGTATGCCGCAGGATGAGGCAGGCGAATTTCCATTCCATTTGCACTAAGTAGCATCGTATTTTCTAAAAGGAAATCTAGATATCTTAATCGCACAGCATTAACTTTCAATTCCGGTAAAGGGTAAGGCATATTACTGCCGCGACCTCTTTCCGGAACGAGAAATTCAATAGTTAAATCCGGGTGCACTAATTTAATATATCCCTTTGAGCCTCTAAATTCCTGTCTAAATCCAAGATCTTCGAGGAATTCACGTAAATCTAATTCTTTATTGAACTTAAAAGGTAAAGGAACTAAAAAATCAATATCCGTAGTTCTAATAAAAGTAGAGTAAGATTTCGACTTAAAATAATATCTATAAAAATAAATACACCAGCTACCAATCACGACAACTGATTTCAATATTCCGGCGTTATTGAATCTTCTTAACACTTCTAAACATAAATTAAACGTCTTCTTTTCCATGCAAAACTTTCCTTAAGTATTTTATTCGTTTTTTTAACTTCTGAATCAGTTTTTTGTATTTCTTTCTAAGCTGTTTTGACTTCGCAAGCTTGGCAATGCCCTCTTTGGATAGTTTTTTACCTTGATAAATGAATTTGACTTTCTTCCCCTGACGGACAGCTAAATAATAATAATTATGCCCGCGTATCTTTTTGCGGATGAAACAACCTCCCGGATGCACTTCAAGTGCTTTTTCATAATTCTTCTTCATTCTTAAAGAATTCTCTAATTCTTCTTTAAGAACACCTTTAATAACTCCCATAATCGCTCCTATAGAATTACCTAACAAATATCCAAAAATAGTATATTATGTTTGGTAACAATTGTCAAGAAAAAAAATTACCAAACAAAATTCTTAAAATTACATAAATTGTTTGGTAGAGGAACTAGAGCATTTGATCTTCTTAAAACACTTAAAATAGTCATGCAATAATGTGCTCATCGGTAATCCGAAAGTCCTGATTGACCCTTAATGAAATGCTCTTTCTGACTGTGCTATATCGTAATTAAACCCGCTGTGATCTTCCAATGGATCACCCGATAACCTTCTATATCTAAAAGGCATATATTTTTTAGAAACACGAAATGGTAAATCAGAACAGAACAAAACGGCATTGACAGTCATCAACGCCTCCCAATGCATATCGCCATCAACGTCTGCCAACATAAAATCCAATTAAAACTACTAAAACAAATAAAATTATCACATAATAGCGCAAAGCCTACCTATGAAATATCCCTTAATTGTCAGGAATACGCCGAGGGCAAGAATCAGGACCAAGTAGACCTTTAATAAAGCTTGTTTCTTCTGGTATACCTGCATAAATTTGTCTATCGTATTCGGAAAGATGATTAACCAGATACCTTTAACGATCCCGCCCCAGCCAAAGATTGTAATGATTACAACCCAGCTAGCTACCCATACATTATGGATTATCACTACAAGAAGACCGAATAAAAGTGCAAATATTCCGCCTAAATAAACCAAGGCAGTGTTTTTACAAAAATCCTCCATAACCCTCTGATAGGTCTTTAGGTTCAACATAATACCTAATGCAACAATGATCATGTAAGGACCAAGAAGTTTAGCGATAAATACTGTGTTTTCCATACAAACCTCCTTTCATATTACCATGAGTAAATTGATTAATTTTAAGATCAGCTTATTTTTTAGCATCTACTAATTCTTTTTTCTGTTCTCGCGTTAATTTCTTAATTCTTTTTTCCTCTAAAAATGCCTTCTTAAAGTATTTATATTCCCTGCTCCATACCAGCTTAACCGGCCTTCTGTCTCTTGTATATTTAGCACCTTTTCCATCATTGTGCTCTTTAATCCTATTTTCTAAATTGTTTGTATAGCCAGTATAATAGGTGCCGCTTTTACACTTAAGGATATATACGTAGAACTTGCCTTCTCGTTTAAATCTTCGCGTCTTTGACCTGCTCAATAATTTCTCCCTCTAAAGATCTACTCTTCCTTTAATAACTCTTTTATTTTACTAAAAAGTATTTCTATATCTATTGGCTTCAAAATAAACGAGTCAGCACCTAATTTAAGGCATCTTTTGGTAATACTTCTGGGCTCTAGACTTTCGCCTGTAAGAAGTATTATGGGTATATCTCTTGTCTTATTTCCTTGCTTTAGGAGTTCACATATCTCATATCCATTCATATCAGGCATTACTATATCAAGAAGGATCAAGTCGGGTGCCTCCCTTTCTGCCGTTGGAAAAACCTCTTTAGCCTTGGATGTAACTACCACCAAATAATTCTTCGCCTCTAGTCTCTGCTTTATTGCCTCTAGACAATCAAGTTCATCATCGACTACTAGTATCTTCTTTTTTTCCATTGCGCTCTCCTTATATAAAATAGATATTATGGCATTCTATCTTTGAACAAGTATAGCCAAAAAACCAGAGAACAGACAAATATTAGAAGTTTTAGTTTAAATTTTGAACCGAGGATAATTAAGGAACCAATAATATAAAATTCTGAAAGAAAACGCAAAAACCCCCAATCTTCTGCCCAAAAATCCCGGCTTGCAAATAAAAGTGGAATTGCATAAAGTAGCCACGATAGTTTTTCATGTTTCGTTGCTACTGTTGAGCCTAAAGACTTTAGCACGGAAATGGCAAATGCAACAATGAAACATAACTCGCTAAAATATACTAATAAGTCAATTCTTTCTCTATCTTTGAAAAAATTTATAATACCCAACAATGGCAAACCAAAATTATAACTAGATACAGGAAAAGGCCATTCTGCCCACTTAAGAAAAAGAAATAACTGCCAACCAAAATATGAAACAATAGGTATTACAAAAAAATACCATTTCAACTTATCATTACTTTTGCCTTCATCTGTCACTAAGAAGCGAATTAACAAAGCTGCTACGGCAACCATAAGCGTGGTCTCTCTCGTAAACATTGCCAGAGTGAGAAACAAGGTAGCAAAGAGATGCTTGTTGTTTCGGAGTAAGAATAGACTCAAAAACAAAAAACAAACTGCTACTATTTCTGCAAGATCTCGCGCAAAACTTAAGATAAACCCTGGGTATATAGCAAAAATAAGACCCCAAAGTGCATGTTGTTTCATTGACTGGGCAAAAAGTCCACCTAAATAGGCGATTAAACACAAGGCAAAATAGTTTACCAAGATCATCATTATAGGAACAAGCTCAGGACGTCCCAACGACAGTCCCCAGACAATTAAAGGATACATAATCCGTTGTTGGCGATAAGAAGGGGCGTCGAATGTAATTCCGAAATCGTCAGTTTTAAAACCAAATGGATCAAGCGCCATACGATAATAAAATTGGCCATCGTAGCCAGCGGAATTATCGCCAAGCACTCTTAAGCCGTCAGGAACAAGATCAGGATCACAAAACATTTCACCTGCCTCTATAAAGTCTGAGGGCTCATAATCAAAGATAGTAAATCTCATAATTATAAATATAAGATATACTGTGGCTATTATTACCAAGGGGACTTTTGCAGAGTCCAGGCGAGTTCGCAGATACGAATTCATTTGAATCCTTATTTTAGGCACTCGAGGAATTCTGTATTAAAAAAGAGGCCCGTCTTAATTTAACCCAACCTATTTAACACATACCCTCTTAGTCTTATCCTCTAAGGAACCAAGAAGAGAGCGAAACGAATTTTCAAATGCAACTACTCCATCCTGGAGTAATTTTGTACATACGCTATCTATGTCAATGTCAAAACACCTAAGATCATCAATAACCGCTTGGACTAGAGTAATATCCGCTGTTAAGGCCTGTTTTACTACTCCATGTTCTAGAAAGGCATCAAATGTATTATCTGGCAGGGTATTGACTGTATCCCTTGCAATGAGTTCACTTACGTATTTAATATCGTTGTAAGCTGGATTTTTGGTACTGGTTGAGGCCCAGAGCGCCCTTTGAACCTTAGCGCCTTTTTTTTCTAATTCCTTGAATTCACTATCAGAAAAAATCTCTAAATATTTTCCAAAGATAATAGCTGAATTTGCCACGGCTGCTTTTCCTTTTAAGGCCTGTAGTCGCTTTTTTACTGAATCGTCACTCTCTTCTGCTATGCGCTCATCAAGCATTTTGTCCACTTTGGTATCAACGCGGCTTACAAAAACACTCGCCACTGAAACTATTCTACTCAAATCACCACAGTCAGCTGAGAGCCGCCTAAGACCTCTCAAATAAGCCTGCGCTGTCTTAATATATTGGCCTAAGGAAAATATCAAAGTAGCATTAATGTTTATGCCAGAGGCAAGAAGCTCTTCAATGGCCTCAAATCCAGCATCAGTTGCAGGCACCTTAAGCATAACATTGGCTCTATTTACTATCCCGTGTAATCTCTTGCCTTCTTCTATGGTCTCTTTAGGTCTTGCTGCAAGTTCAGGATTAATCTCTAAACTCACATAACCATCTTGGGCATCAGTCTCATCATACACAGGCCTAAATATATCAGCAGCTTCCTGAATATCAGCAATCGTCAAAGCATCATAAATTTCAAAAGTCGATCTAGCTTCAAAGGATAATTGTCTTATCTTCTGATCATAGTCATCACTATTACTGATAGCCTTATCAAAGATTGTCGGGTTAGAGGTCATGCCTCTTAATCCTTTAGCTATTAAGCTTTTTAATTTACCACTTTCAATAAGAGAACGACTAATATTGTCCAACCAGACACTTTGTCCAAAAAGATTCAACTCCTCGATGTTTGTTTTAGGCATGCTTATCTCCTTTCTCTTAACTCAGGCCTTTCCAATCCCTCTTTTAACAACAACTAACAGGCGCAAGAGGAAGGGAATATTTTTAAGTATATATCTATCTTTTCCTAGCCAGAAAACCAAAAGCACTTAAAGCCGCCTTAGAGCCTTCACCAGCGGCAATTATAATCTGTTTCTCCGGGACGTTGGTGACATCACCCGCAGCAAAGATTCCTTCAATATTTGTCTCGTTGTGAAAGTTCACCTTAATTTCACCTAGTTCATTTCTTTCTAAGCTGGGTGCAAATTCAGAATTTGGATTAAGGCCGATTTCAACAAAAACGCCTGAAACCAAAAGCTCCTCTTGCCCTTCTTGAGTCTTTATCTTAATGGAACTGAGGAATTTATCTCCTAAAATTTCAGTCACAGAGCTGTTATTAAAAACCTTTACCTTTTCGTTGCCTAAGACCTTATCCAGCATTACAGCATCTCCAGCAAGCCCTGAGCTAATATTTATTATATAAATGCGCTTGGCTATTTTTATTAATTGCAGTGCAGCATCCAGACTTGAATTCCCGCCGCCAATAATTGCTACATCCTTTCCAGAAAACAGCGGTCCATCGCAGGTAGCGCAATATGTAAGGCCCTTATTCTTGAATTCCTTTTCGCCTTTGACATTTAATTCTCTTGATCTTTTGCCAGAGGCGATTATTAGTGTCTTTGCCTGATAAGTGCCTTTATTGCTTTTAACTATAATTACATCTGTCTCTTTCTTAACCTCTCTTACCTCTTCTTGCTCCTTCAAGACAAAATCGTATTTTCTCAGATGCTGCTCAAACTTTGCTGCTAATTCAGGACCCGTAACAAACTGATAGCCTGTATAATTCTCAATATCGCCGCTCCATGCAGCCTGACCGCCAATATCCTTACTAATAACTAAAAAATTCATTTTTTTCCGCGCAGCATAAACACTCGCTGTTATGCCTGCTGGTCCAGCACCAATAATAATAAGATCATAAATCATAGTAGAGCCTTTAGAAAATTTTATTGGCAATAAAACCTAATAAGATTACCTGCGGAACAGTTATAACAGGCAGCCAGATAGCTGTCTTCTTGCCCACATTATGCCATATGAGCCCTATCTCTGTATAATCTGTAACTACGCCTGCCATAAGAAAAACAAAGCTATTTCCTAAGGCCTTTGTTTGCCTGAATATCTCGAAGGCTAAAGGCGCAGAACCTTCAGAGCAAACCTCAATTATAGTGGCAACTATAAGCGTCACTAGTAAACCCCCTGCTGTTGGGCCCATATAATTGCTGAATATTTCTTTAGGAATATAAGCAGCAGCCAAACTTGCCAGGCCCATACCGATTAAAATCCACCAGAGCACCATATTGGATAAAGACAGCATTCCCTGATATATACCTTTTGCATCAGATTTAAGATTAGACACTGTTAGCTTATACTCTCTAGATCTCCTCTTGATGTCAGCTATTATAGAAAGATCGCTTCCAACATTAGTAACATTAGCATTAGTCTCTATAAGATTGTGTTTTTGTAAAAACTGAAAAACAAATCCTGTTATTATCGCGATTACAATAGCCGAAATTATTATGTAGGCGGCCTTTAAGCCAAAAAATCCTATTAGCATTATTGTAAGCGGCAAATTAGCCCAGGGACTTGCAAGTAAAAAGGCTATTACAGCCGGGTTAGAAGCTCCTTTTTTGTGAAGTTCTATAGACAGGGCTAATATACCGTGAGAGCAGGCACTCATAAAAAAACCCAAAATCACTGAATAAAAAATTGTGCGTTTTCTTGGCTTGGCAAGAATTGAAGAAACATATTCGCGCGGTACATAGTAATCGATGAGACCTCCCAGGAAAAAACCTAAAAGGACTGCCCACCAAATAGTCTTAAAATACATCAGCAGGGATTTTCTAAAGGCCTCAAGCAAGGGAAATTGATACGATAACAAAACTAAGGATAGCAAAATTGCAGCGACAATTATGCTCTTGTTCTTATAGAATGGGACATTAGGAGAAATCAAACATCCCTTGAGCTGTTGCGGATTAATATTGTTTTGCTGGGAAAATTTTTTAAGGCAATTCACGCTGCAGAAATAATACGTCTTATCATTATGTGCTAATTTTAAAGATGATGACTCATTAAGCGTCATCCCGCAAATAGGGTCTTTTGCCATGGGAATTCCTTTAGAAAAATATCCCTACTATAGATTCAGCGCTTTTGTTATTGCTTCCTTGTCAAAGCCAACAATAATCTCACCTTCAATATCTAATACAGGCACACCCATCTGACCTGACTTTTTCATCATCTCCTGGGCCTTTTCCTGATCAGTGGAAACATCTAAATTCTCAAAATCAACATTACTCTCTTTCAAGAACTGCTTGACCTTAATACAATAAGGACATGTGGGAGTGCTATAAACCTTGACATTTTTAGGCATCACTACCTCCTATAATACTTCTTCCTTTATCCAAGCGCCATGTAAATTACAAAGTTCGATAACAGAAAGCTTGCCGCTCGTTGCCTTAATATGAAGGGCAGCTGCAGGATTAAGACTGCCAGGCGTTAATATCACCCTGGAAATAAACTCAGCATCAATATAAAAATCAATATGCACAATATAATGCTTCTCTTCCATTGGATGCTGAATCTCCCCCATCTTTACATGTACGTCCTGACAACCTTCAGGTATCAAGCCGCATTTCCTTACGATAGTAATAACTGGAATGTGCTTTTTCTCTAATTCCGTAAGATTTTTTGCATCCTGAGGCTCTTTAATCGCATCCTCTTTCTCTATAAAAGCTGTCTTTGGCGCGCCACAGACAGGACATTTATCTGGCGCACTACCGTTTATGGATATAAATCCACAAACCTTACATACAAATCCTTTCATAATACACCTCCTAAATTAATTTTTCATTTATTTAATATGGGCTGGAGTAAGATCAACTATCTCCTCTGTCTCCATAACAATCATATATGCCGGTCTAGGCAGGCGTGACTCAGGATGTTTTGCGTGACCTTTTTCTCCATGTATATTTTTCAACACGCGATTGGTTATTCTATCAACAATTTTCTCTTCCCAGGCCTTTAAGATATGAGATTTGAGTTTTTCTGCCTCGACTAATCTTGCCTTTCCCTTAAGGCAGAAACCTCTAAAATGATGCTCGTCTACAGCTGTAATACTTATATTGTGGTTTCGTTTTAAATTTTCAAATGTCTTTTTTCTATAAAGGTCAAGGAGATATATTCGGCCATTCTTGTTTATATCTATCAGGCCTTTGCATGAGGCATGCGGACTGCCTCCTTTATCAACAGAAGAAACTACAATAAAGTTCTGACTTCTAAAAAAATAAATGATTTCTTCAGTTAAGTGCTTCATATACATCCCCTCTCTTTAAGACCTAATCTGCGACCTCTTCAAAGCTATCCTTACCTACGCCACATTCAGGACAAACCCAGGATGCAGGTAAGTCCTCAAAAGAAGTACCAGGATTTATCCCATTATCTGGATCACCCTTTGCCGGATCATAGATATAACCACAAACAATACAACGATATTTCTTCATGCCTTCCTCCCTCTATCATATATTTTTGGCGAAATCCTTTCCCCAATTATAGCACGCCTCTAATTCTTTATCATCTGGAACATACTTAACTCCTAAAGAAGGTTGCACTAACTTAATGCCGGATGCCCCTACGGCATTCTCAATTTCCTTTAGGGCCCCACCTGCCCAACCATAAGAACCAAACGCACCCGCAACCCTGTTTTTTGGTTTAAGCCCTTTTAGCAACTCTAAAAACGAAGCTATATTCGCAAGCATATCATTATCATGGGTCGAAGAGCCTAGGCAGATACCCTTTGCATCAAGCAACTCTTTTATAACTTCAGTGCGGTCAGTCTGGGCAATATCAAAAAGTTTTACTGAAATACCAGCATCAGTTAGGCCTTCTGTAATCTTTCTTGCCATTTTCTCTGTGGACTGCCACATCGTCTCATAGACAACAATTACCTTAGATTTGGTCTCATTCTTGGCCCAAGAAGTATAGGCATTAATTATCTTGCCTGGATCTCTGCGCCAAATAATACCGTGGCTAGGAGCAATCATCTTAATAGGCAAATTCATTTTTACTAACTCCTGTATCTTTTTTAAAATGATAGGGCTTAAAGGGATGAGTATGTTTGCGTAGTATTTGGCTGCCTCATCCATAAGCGCACACTCATCTACCTCATCATCGAATCGCTCACTTGTTGCATAATGCTGGCCAAAGGCATCATTAGGAAGAAGAATCTGATCTTCGGCTAGATAGGTAAACATGCTATCCGGCCAGTGAATCATAGGCGTCTCGATAAAGCTCAATGTCTTTTTGCCTAATTTCAACTTATCATTAGTCTTCACAACCTGAAAATCCCAATTGCCATAGTAGTGTTTAAAAAGACCTTCCTTGCCTTTGGCGCTACAGTAGACCTTTGCCTTTGGATTAAGCTTTAAAATCTCAGGCAGTGCTCCGGAATGGTCTGTCTCGACATGATTGGAAATTATATAGTCTATTTTTTCTGGTGCAATTAACTGCGCTATATTATCAATCAGCCCTTTGCTAAAAGAACCCATCACAGTATCAACCAAGGTAACCTTATCATCCAAAATCAAATAGGCATTATAAGTAGTGCCCCTTAGAGTGCTATAGGTATGGCCGTGGAAATTTCTTATATTCCAATCAATGACGCCTACCCAATAAATATCTTTACCTATCTTAACTGGCTTATTCATATCCCACCTCTCTATTAACTAAGGCATTAAAACTTCTTAATAGCCGATAAACTTTTCTGTTTTTATTCTTTCTTGCTCACAACCCATATCCAAACATATATTCTTCATTGCATCTACCATCTTAGGCGGGCCAAAAATAAAAAATTCTCTCTGATTGAAATCCTTGGTTTTCTCAAGCAGTAAATCCTTGCTTATACGACCCAGGATACAATCTTTGCTATCGCATCCAGAATCAGTTAAAGTATAAAATAGCTTAATATTCTGATTCTTACTACGCCAATAGTCCAATTCCTTTTTAAAGGCAATATCCTCAAGCCTCCTGTTAGAATAAAACAATTCAACCTCTGTCCCTAGGCCCTTATCCATAATATATTCTATAATTGATATAACAGGAGTTATGCCTATTCCGCCTATCAGGAATCCAATTTTTTTATAGGCATCTTTAAATACACAGTTGCCTAAAGGCAATCCGAAGGAAACCTGATCGCTTTCTTTTAAACTCCTTAATCGATTTGAAAACTCGCTCTCACTTAACTTCTTTGTAACCTCCATGTATTCCTTTGTAGGCGAAGAAGAAATCGATAGATATTTATTTAGTTCACTACTAGTTTTACTTTGCTCATCAAACATAACTTGGCAAAACTGCCCTGGCAAAAAGTTAATCTTCTCATCAAAAACAAACCTAAAACTTTCTACCGTGCTCGTCCTTTTAATTCTTTCTGTAAGCGTTCCTTTTGACATTTTAAGTTAAGCGATCAATCTTGGCCGGGAAGTAATGCATTTTTTAGAAGCCAAATCCTGCAACATCTATATTAACTCCTTTGCTAAATCTATTTGCTTTTCTTATGAGTTTCTTCTTTGTTCTTTTTGTATTTATTATATTTCTCTTCTCCAACGCATTCTCTTGCGAACCTGCACCAATCAAGGCAACTCTGGCCAGCTTGACGCATAATAGTCTTATTACATTTAGCGCAAGTCGTCTTAATCTCATCTGTCCAGATCTCAACCTCTCTGCCGCAATTCTGACATCTTATAAATTCAGGACTAGGCTGCCTAATAGTACCAGCCCCTGGGCATTGGAATTTCATTTCTGCCTCTCACCTTTAATGCCTATAACAACCTCTTTGAAAGCGACATCTTTGCCTGATACCTTAATTGCAGACTTGATCGGCTCAATCAAGCCAAAACAACAAGGAACTTCCATGTGTGCATAGGTTATTGATTTTATATTATTATTAGTCAAAACTTGAGTGATCTTTTCCTCATAGGAATCTACATCATCCAATTTAGGGCAACCCACAAGCAAGACCTTATCCTTAAGTAGGTCCTGGTGAAAATCAGCGTAGGCAAAAGGCACACAATCAGCAGCAATTAATAGGTCTGCATTATTTAAATAAGGGGCAAATGGCGGTACAAGCGTGATTTGGACTGGCCATTGTCTTAATTGAGATACTCCGACTGTTTTTGACGCCTTTCTGTTCTTTGGCTCTTTTTTACTTCTAAAATCCATGATCCTTGAACCCGGACAGCCAGAATGCGCCATGGCACTATGTGAGGCCTTAACTTCTAGAGGTACTTCTATGTTTCTCTCTTTCAAGAACTCAAGTGCCTGCTTAAAATACTTAGTCTGACCATGTTCTTTAAGGTGCTCTAAGTGCGCTTTTATAACATTCTTGCCCTGCCTTGCGATATTCTCCATAACCTTTTTTTCATCATACTCGCCTGCTTCTCTTTCTTCTACGGTTATAGCTCCTTCCGGACAATAACCAATACAAGCACCTAAACCATCACAACAAAGGTCGCTTATAAGCCTTGCCTTTTTATCTATCATCTGCAATGCGCCTTCCGGACAATTTGGAATGCACAAACCGCAACCATTGCACTTTTCTTCATCGATTCTTATAATCTTTCTTTTTGCCATAGCTGGCCCTTTCTTCTTTTAACAATAACCCTATCGTGATTGAGCTTAATTTTTTTACTACATATCGTTCAATTTCATCTAATCTCTTCTTAAGCGCGCATATCTTTATTTCAGGACAAATACTCTTTTTAAACATACATTCGTTAAATCTTACCTTTCCCTGAAATATTGATATCAAATCAGTCAACAATATCCTCTCAGCAGGCCTGGCTAATCTAAACCCACCGCCTTGACCTTTAAAAGAATGCAGCAATTTCTTTTGATTCAGGATCTGTAAAATCTTTCTTAAGAATGGCTTGGGAATCCTTAACTCCCTGACCAACTCCCTGACAGAGACTATCTTCCTGTTCTGTCTAGCTATAAACAGGAGCGCCCTAACTGCATAATCAGTATCACGTGTAAGTAGCTTCATACCCTTGCCCTAAGTAAATGATACCGTTTTAGTATCATTTGTCAAGAGAAATTTTAGATTTTCTTAAGACCCCCCCCCCTTTTTTTTTGAATCAAGCCATATTGTCAGGGGACCATCGTTAACCAATTCCACCTGCATATCCACACCAAAAACACCCCTCTTGACAATCACGCCATTCTCAATAAGTAAAGAATCAAACTTCTCCCAAAGTCCTTTTGCAACTGGAGACTCTGCTGCCTCTTCAAAACCAGGACGGTTTCCCTTACTTATATCAGCATAAAGCGTAAACTGAGGCACGCTTAAAATTTCAGCATTTATCTGTCTTATACTTAAATTCATCTTTCCCTCGCTATCTGGGAAGATACGTAAATTAAGTACTTTGTTGCAAAGATATTCCAGATCATTCAGGGTATCATCTTTGCTTATGCCAACAAAAAGCAATAAACCCTGGCCAATAGCCGCAGCCTGTTGAGATTCAACAATCACTCTTGCCGTCTTGATGCGCTGAACTAGTATTCTCATTTTTACCTTAAAAAGAATATTCTAAAGCGGATATCAAACGAAAATCATTTTTTTTGGTATTGCCGGGAGGGTCAGAATTATAGTCATCAATAAAACTAAGGCGGATTGACAAACTGTCGCTGATAGGATTTAAAAAGGAGGTCTCAGAATGCAACCTGTACCGGCTCCATTCATCCAATGTTGGATATAAAAGTAAATCCTGTGATATCCTCGAATCATGCACAAGTTTCTTTTCTAGGAAGACGCGTGGAATTATAATAATCTCATCATTATCTTTATTATCTATCCTAAATTTTGTATGCTCAAGGCCTAAACCGCATTCAGACAGCGCCTTGAAAGACTCTTCATCAGAAAACCAATAGCCTAAACCAATTGATGGCACCAAACGATAATCTATATCAGCGAATCTATCATGCTCAGCTTCAAATTTGTAAAAATTATACCAGTTGAGCTCTTCACCAAAACTAGAGGCATAACGTATGAAAACGCTGGATCTCTGAGTGTCCATTTTATTTTCTGAAGAAGAATAAAATGCCTCAGCACCAACTGTAAATTCATTAAATTCGCTTTTACGATTAGCAAATAAAGAAAATGCCAACTGGCTCTGCTGTGTATTTCCGCCTGACTTATTAAAACCTAATGAGATCTTTCTTTCCCAGGCCTTAGGAACTTCTCCAGCAAGGTCTGTTTCTTTGGCCTTCTCATCTTTGAGGATGCGCTCGACAAAACTTCTTTCAATAGAAATTACTCCTGTTGCCTCGCTGTTGATTTTAATCGCCCCTGTATCATCTTCAATGATTTCACCGCTAATCCTATCGCCATTCTTCAAGAATACCTGCTCAGCAAAGGCGCTAATAGAGAAAGAAAAAACGAAAATATTTATAAGAATTATTTTTATAATTGAATACCTAAAAAGGCTAGACATGGTTTTGAAAATGAAGTGTGCCCTGCTTATTTAAACGCGCAAGATGTTTAATCAGACTCTGGGAAAGATTAAATGTCTTTCTTTTGGGAAAACCGGCAAAAAGATTTACATCAATAATGTAGATATGTTTGTGGTCGCGGTCAGGCATAATATCCATACCCACAAAGTTTAAATTTAAGGCCTTACAAACCCTTATTGCTTTGTCTCTGGCCTTTCTCAACAGGGCTGGCGGCAGACGCTTGAGAAGTTCAGGATCGCCACGCGCGCCTTGGGATATATTTGTGGTTATCTTATCCGGCTTATTCTTCCTGGGATAGATATAAATAACCTTACCAAAAAATACATAAGTCCTTAAATCAATCATCCTCCTTCTAAGCACAAGAGGATTAATAGCATCCTCGATGATAATGTCCTTTTTTAAAAGTTTCCTCAAGAATATATTCTTACCAGTTATATCTCTGAATTTCCAGCCGCGGTCTGACCTACGGCTATGAATTTTATTATTCTTAAATATGAAATTGGTCTGCCAATTATACATACTTAAAAATGTAATACCCTTGCCCATTGAACCATAACGAGGCTTTAAGAAAAGATTATTGCCATTATTTACTAATTTTTCAATATATACAATCCCACGGCTTGTGTGGCCCTTGGGATTAGGTATCTTGACATGGCTAAGCCTGCTTTTGACTGCTACCTTGTCCCTATACAGGCCGCAAAGGTAAGGGTGATTTATATAAAGCACTGATTTTCGAGGCAGGCTCTTTTTAATCGCATGCTCAACATCTTTCCAAAAGTGTACGAATTTCTTAAAAAAGGTGCGATTACCGTATATGCCTCGGTAATTTTTGTATTCGATAAATTTATTCCAGTAATCAAAAGGAAAGAATAAAAATATAATAATTTTTTCTGTCTTTATCTTGGGTAACTTCATCTCTAAAAGTCGACTATAGTGACAGCTTACATAATCAAAACCATAGAGACTGAAGTTGTGCTTCTCCTTATCTAATTTTCTAAAGGAATCAAAATCCGCCAAATCGCCAATTGCCAAAATTGTAATGTCTTGTTCTTTTTTAAGCATTAGTCTGCTTTAATAAATTTTTTTAAATAACTGTATTCTGCTGTAAGCCTTCTGCCCTGGGTAATCACAGCCCGGCGCAGTTCAGCAGGTAGTGCGACATGGTTATTTATATCCAATACACCATGCAGAGCGATCTGATAGACATAATCTCTAATAAGACTACTGAATTCTATTGAAGCATCACGCGGCAGCTCTGTAGGAAGATTATCAACGGCCATAATTGCTATACCTTCTGATTTTAATCCTTCATAGAACTTATCTTTTTTAGGATTATATACAAAGACTGGCCTGGCTGAGGAAGTCGTTTTATATGTCAGCTCTACAGAACCGTTAATATCACAAGAGATATCGCATATAAACTCGAGTCGAAAAGATCCTTTTCTTAATAATGCGTGAATCATCTCCTTGGTTACCATGCGCGGGAAGCGACTATCCCAATAGCTTGCATGGATAAAAAGATTAAGGGAAGATAAATATTTATCAAGATTTGACTCGAATTCTCCCGGCTTACGTAAATATTCCTCAAAATAAAATCCCTTGCCTGTTTTAGAGCGTATTTTTTCTTCGCGCAATAAAACAATCTTATAAATCTTGTTTCTCATGCCTTTCTTTTCTCTGATAAATTTTTGCATATCGCGGGGGTGAATCTCTGTGGGATTCAAACATTGTAGAATCTCCTGAATCCCCTGACTTACACGGCCGTGACCTGTAATGCCGATAACAAAGGGTGAGATATGCCTTGTAAAACCTTTAGTGCGTATCCAGCGTGCCACTTTCTTAATGTCCTGCTTTATTTCATCAAATGAGTTATAGCGATGGGCAGGAGAAAGGAGTGAAAAAGGATGCCGTCTTATACCTTTGGAGTTTAACCTCTCCCCTAAATAATAGAGACTATCTACGAGACCGCAGATTCCGGCAAAGCGGCCAAAATACACAAAGCGCCTATCCTCAGCATCAACGATTCTCTCATAGTCAATCAATGTAATATTTCTTCTTATAAATTTCTTCAACAATGGCATATTGTAAGGTTGGCCTTTTATTGTATGAGAAAAGACCATATAGATTTTAGACGCATGTAGGCTTTTAACGTCAGGCTCCTTAATACCTAAAATAAGTTTTGCCTTTTTGAATCTATCTACCAATTTTCCACCGCTCCTACTATAGCTGCTATCTCTAAATATGCGCTGAGATGAAGATTGAACCTCTACCTTTATACCACGTTTATTTAACCAATCCACATCATGAGGCACTAAGGGAGTGCGCCTTTCTCCCTTTCGAGATTCACGCAAGATACCAACACAAATAGGTTTTCTAGATCTTCCCATAAGTAATCCAAAAATAAATCATTAAGAGCGTATCATAATAAGTAGCATCTTAAATCTTTCTTGAGCTTTTATTGCATGGGGAATATTGGCAGGCATAACTATAATCTGACCCGCAGCTGCGTTTTGAGGTTTACCAGCGATAAATATTTTAGCGCATCCATCTAAGATATAAACCATGGCATCAAATGGCGCTCTGTGTTCGCTTAAACCCTGACCGCTATCAAATGCAAAAAGGGTAACAGTCCCGGCCTTCTTATCCAACAAGGTCTTACTAACAATAGAACCATCACTATAAGAAATATAATCTGCTAGATCTTCTGCTTTGGCCTTTGCTAGTTGACTTTCATTATCCACAATCGCTAAAATCCTCTCATTGCCTAAAATTTAGTTCATATTATAAATTTTTCTTTTTTAATTAAGGTCTTGCTTTTAATCTCATTCTTGATTCTTTTCGGCAATCCTGGCTTAGCTAATTTGTAATACATGTAATTTTTGTATCCTTCTACGCCGGGCTGATTAAAGGCGTTGACATTCAGCAACTCGCCTTCAAAGGCGACAGCCATCTCAAAGAAAAATAAAAGCCCACCCCAGTAATAAGCAGAGACCTCAGGCAGGCTAATCGTGCAATTCGGTCTCTGGGCTCTGACTAGTGACCACTCGGTTGCCTCTTGGGCTAAATTCAACAAGTCAGCGAAGGATTTAGCTGAGATAAAATCTCCTGTGTTTGGCACCTTAACATTATTGCGGAATTTTTCTACACGGATAAAAGTTATCGTCTTGTTATTCTCTCCTTCTACATTATTCTGGGCAACTGAATGTAAATCAGTGGTTCCACTACAGACAATAGGGGTCCTGCCGACATTTGCAATTCGCGCCAGATCATCGCTCCAATCCTCCTGGCCATTGGCAATTACCTTAATCTTTCTTTCATACTTTTTACCAAGACTCTCAGATAGTAGCTGAACATACCAGTCCCCTGTAGATTTTAACGTTTGCGAAAATGGCATTAGAATTGAAATAGTCTTTCCCTTCTTTTTATAAAGGATATACTGTAATGCTGCATACAAATAAGCAGGATTCTGATAAACGGAAATTTTGCTGCACTTCTCTGCCATTTCTCGGGCGCCTCTAAGTACCTCGGAGATATTAACACCAATAATCGCCAGATGCAGAAGGCCCATATTAAACTCTGAATATCTACCGCCTACGCCTTTGAATAAAGGCAGATTGCGAAAGCTATATATATCTTTTGCCTGCTCATTGATTATTCTCCTGCGCAATGAGCCTGATGCAGGATCTGTAATGGCAAAAATCTGGCGTCCATACTTAGCGCCTATATTGTCTTTAAGCCACTGCTCGACTACAGCAAAGGCAGCCTTGGCCTCTATTGTCTCACCTGACTTTGAAATCACGATAACAAATGTCTTCTTGGGGTTTAAATTTTTTAATAGTACGCCCAAGGTGTCAGGATCAAGATTATTGCCTTCAAAGAATATTCTCGGCCGTCTTCCCCTTGCCTTACTGAATTCATTATAGTAACTACCGCAGAAGGCATCTTGAGCTGCCTTAAGTCCTAGATATGAACCGCCAATCCCAATCGATATCACGTTTTCATATCTTGTTGCTATATGTGAGCCTAAAGTAGCAATAGTCTTAATAAGCCTTCTGTCCTGATACGGCAGCCTTACCCACTCTAATCCCAGATTTACTCTGGACGTCGGATTTTTAATAACATCTCGTAAATGTAGATGCGCCTTCTTGAGCACCTTTCCCATTCGCTGCAATTCCTCAGGCGATACAGCGTGCTCTTTTCTAATATTAAAGCTAAACATATTGTTAAAATCAAACCTTATCTGCTTCATATCATCTCCTTAAGGTCTTATTGAGTGAATTTATTCGTTATTGGCATGCGACGGTCGCGACCAAAGGCCTTAGGTGTAATCTTAACACCTAGTGCATATTGCCTACGCTTATATTCATTCTTATCGATCAATGCAACAACGCCTCTTATCGCCTTCTTGCTTAACTTTGCCTTTAGCATTGCCGCGACTGACTTATCCTTTTGGACATAGGCATCAACGATTGAGTCAAGCACTGAATAAGGCGGCAGCGTGTCCTGATCTCTCTGATTCTTTTTTAATTCTGCGCTGGGAGCGCGTTTAAAAAGTGACTTGGGGATAATCTCCTTAGCCTCTTTTTCATTTTTAAAGCGGGCTAATTTATAAACTAATGTCTTAGGTACATCCTTAATAAGGGCAAAACCGCCTGCTGTATCTCCATAAAGCGTACAATAACCAACGCTTAATTCGCTTTTGTTTCCTGTGGTTACAACAAGATAGCCAAATTTATTAGAGAATGCCATCAGGAGATTGCCGCGAATACGCGCCTGCAGATTTTCCTCAGTGATATCTACATCTCTACTTCCAAATGGCTCTCTTAGAGTCATAAGATACTGTTTATAAATATTATTAATCGGAATAACCCATAACTTTATCCCTAAATTAGCTGCTAAGCGCTTTGCATCATTTTGAGTTTCCTTGGAAGAGAACATTGAAGGCATCAAAATTGCTACTACATTATTCTTTCCAATTGCATCAGTTGAGATTGCTGCCACCAATGCTGAATCTATGCCACCGCTTAAGCCTAAGATTACTCGTTTGAAACCATTTTTAGCTACGTAATCCTTAAGTCCTAAGGCCAAGGCATCATATATCTCTGCCAAAGGTTTATGTATTTTCTCTATACGATTTAAAATATCAATCTTCTTTCTGGTTATCTTATGCGCTATGCGAATTCTTTCAAGCCTTAGCGAAGTTGAGACTCTGGAATAAAATTTTCTTGTTCGTTTCGATGTAACTATGTCAACTGTTAATAAATCTTCACAAAACTGTTTTGCGCGGGCAACTACCTTTCCTTCTGGATCAATTACCATGCTTGCGCCATCAAAAATAAGTTCATCTTGACCGCCGACTAGATTACAATAGGCAATGAAATTTCGTGTTTCCTTTGCTCTTTTGGCTAATAATCTCTGGCGTAGATGTATTTTATTAGCATGATATGGAGAAGAAGATATATTGATAATAATGCTGCTTTGGCCTTTAAGGCTCTGTGTCTGGGCCAGACCAGGCGCATGCCAGATATCCTCGCAAATATTAACTCCCACTCTTAGACCAGTCTTAAAAGCCAGGATACAGGCCGCCTCGCCTGAATCAAAATAGCGCAATTCATCAAAAACACCATAATTAGGAAGCTGTATCTTTTTACAAAATCCCAGAAGCCTTTTATTGTAAATAATAGCAGCAGCGTTAAAGAGCTTATGCTTATAAGCATAAGGAACGCCGAGTATAGTGACGATTTTCTCAGATGCCTTGAGTATCCTTTTAAGATAAAGGTTATTTTCTTTAATGAAATGCGGCTTTAGGAGTAGATCTTCCGGAGGATAGCCAGAAAGAGCCAATTCAGGAAATACCACAATATCTGCCTGTATGGTCTTGGCTGCCTTAATATAGCTGATAATTTTCTGAGAATTACCAGCTATATCTCCCACAACACTGTTAACCTGAGCTAACGAAATTCTGACTGTTTTCATATTTTTTTAAAAATCAACCTAAGAAAATTTTCGCAGATGGACAAAGGGCCTTCATTACGCACTTCAAACACATAGGCCTGCGTGCCTGACAGATTGCCCGGCCATGGTCTACAAACAGATAATTAAAATCAAGCCAGTCCTTCTCAGGAACAATCTTCATTAAATCCTGTTCTATTTTTTCAGGATCTTCTTGATCACTCAAACCCAATCTCTGCGATAGGCGCCTTACGTGCGTATCTACGGCAATGCCTTGGCTTTTCTTGAATGCACTGGATAATACAATATTGGCAGTTTTTCTTGCAACCCCCGAAAGGCTAACCAAATCTGACATATTATCCGGGACCTTGCCTGAAAATTCAGTTACTATTTTCTTTGCTGCGGCAATGATATTTCCTGCCTTATTCCTATAAAATCCAGTCGAGCGAATTTCCCGCTCTAAAACAGACTGTTTTGCCTTAGCAAAGCAAGCGGCACTGGGGTATTTCTTAAAAAGCGCTGGTGTAATCTTGTTAACTCGCTCGTCAGTGCATTGAGCTGAAAGAATAGTAGATATCAAAATCTGCAAAGGGCTCTTAAAAAAGAGTGTAGTGCGCGCTTTAGGGTAAGTCTTGCGCAGTATCTTTATAATCCTTTTTATTGTTCCTTGCCCTTTCAGCAAATTATCGCAACCTCGGATATCAAAAAACCCCTTCTAGGGCAGTAGAGCAATCTGGACATTGCCCATTACTAAGCTCAAGATAAGCCATTCCCAGACCACTCCTTTTAATGAGCAGGCGTTTACAATTATAGCAATAAGTGTCATTGCCTTCAAATACATTTCCTAGGTATACATAACGCAATCCCGCCTTCTCTCCTATCGCTTTTGCCTTGTTTAATATATCTATTGGAGTACTAACAGCATCCCTAAATTGATAATCAGGACGAAACCTGCTAATATGCCAAGGAATCTCAACGCCAACAGAAGCAATGAACTCCGCTATTTTCTCAAGCTCTTCCTCTGAATCATTGTGCCTGGGTATTAAAAGCGTAGTAACCTCAACCCAGATGCGCAATTTCTTCATAAGTCTGATGGAATCCAGGACCGGCTTTAACCTAGCCTGACAAATCTTTCTATAGAAATCATCATTAAAAGACTTCAAATCCACGTTTGCCGCATCCAAGAAAGGAACAATCTTACAAAGGGCGGATTCACTCATGTATCCATTTGTAACAAAATTGTTATACAAACCGTTATCTTTAGCTAATTTGGCAGTATCGAAAGCGTATTCAAAAAAGATAGTTGGCTCTGTATATGTATATGAGATGCTTTTGCAATTTAACCTTTTTGCCTCTTTAACAATATCTTGCGGACTTAACTCGTGTCCAGCCGCATTATTATTGTCTTTTTTATTGCTTTGAGATATCTGCCAGTTCTGACAAAAGCCACATTTGAAATTGCAGCCTACTGTGGCAATCGAATAAGAGCTTGTCCCAGGCAAAAAATGATATAAAGGCTTTTTTTCTATTGGATCAACATTTGCTGCAATCGCCTCTTTATATACATGTGTATAAAGCGCTCCCTCTCTATTTTTTCTTACACCGCAGATTCCGAATTCACCAGTTGATATGCGGCAATGATGTGAGCACAAATGACAATGAACCTTATCATTCGGAAGTTTTTCATAAAGCATTGCCTCTTTTATCATCAGGCTCTAAATTAGGCCTTTAGTAGGCCATGCCAACAATATCTTTAAGGTTGAGTTTATTTGCACCACGCGATGTCATCTCATCTATAGCCCTAAGTGAATCGCCCTTTTTAACATCCACACCACGAATTGCATCTATAAGCAAATTAACTTTTAATTTATAGCCTAAGGCATCCAGAACCGAATGTTTCACGCAATAATCAGTAGCAAGGCCACAGCAGAAGAGCTCTTTTATGCCAAAGATCTTTAATAAGCTAGACAAATCCCTTCCTTCAGAATCCTCTGCCTGAAAACCAGAATAACTTATCTTTTCCGGATGCATACCTTTAGATATGATTATTGCCTGTTTTGGCAATTTCAATTTTGGACTGAATTCTGCACCCTGACTATTGGCAATGCAATGCCTGGGCCAGGAACCTCCAAAATCTTTAAAATGTTTAGTTTTTTCTGGATGCCAATCTCTGGATGCAAAGATAGGCAGGTTAGATTTCAAAAAAATGCCTATATACTTATTTACAATCGGCATAATCTCTTCTGCCTCAGGTACAGCTAAAGCGCCACCTTGGCAGAAGTCATTCTGAACATCTACTATCAGAAGTGCTTTCTTTAGTTTCATTGCTTATTTTCTAACTCTGATTCGCTAACGGCAGGAATATCGCCTAGACCTAGACGTTGCATTATATCTCTAATACTTTTACCAGATAAGAAATAATCCAATAAATCTTTAGCCATTGCCTTCTTAAAACTTACCTCGCTAAGTACCAGCTCTTCTGCTTCTTGAGGATAAGTGCCTTTAACTAGCATAAAGGCAAGTATACTTTCAAGTTTAGGGGGTTTGGATGTTAACTTCAGACTAGGATCAGAAAAATTGCCACTAAAGGCTATGTCAATCTCTGTATCCCTGACTTTGGTTGAACCTTTAAAATCAAAAAGGATTTTTTCATAATCAGGGGAAAATATAATCCTGCTCTCCTTTATTCGAAATACCTGATCCCGACTTACAACCTGGCCACTTTTAAAAACTACTGCCCCCTGTAACTGGGAATCCTTACCCTTACCTGTTAAATTGATAGCAAACGAACCCGGACAATCAGAAAACGTCAACTCCTGGTAGGAAATCTTCTCTACATCAAATACCCCTGTTAACTGCGGCCTAGTAAAAGAGCCTTTTACATAACTATCAATATTAGTTATTGCCCCGGATATATCATCCAAATCCTTATCCTTGGCAAATAGATCCATAATCTCCTGCGCATCAACCTTGCGCGAATACACGTTTACATCAAGCTCCACCTTCTTATAGCTGGCAAACAATACTATTGGATCTGAATAAGGCAGATACAATCTCGCATTCTCTATATCCAGATTTAAAGTGTCGAATTTAATAGGTCGGAATGAAACATTGAGCTGCTGAATCTTAAGAACTGATTCTTCCGGCAGTCCTGCAAATCCTTTTAGCTGGATATCTTTGAGCTTAAGACCTTGGGCAAGATTGCCCTCAATTGTTTCAATTGAGACATTCTCTGAATCAACATACTGGGAAAGCAATATTTTGGTAAGAAGTGCTGAGCCGGATGTGATAAACAGAAAATATGAGACTAAGGCTGTACCTACGCAAATAAGCACAATAATAACAACAAAAATCAATCGAAATATTCTATTTCCTAGCATAGACTTGTCTCTTGGAAACTTCTTTGTTCTGCTCGTATCTTGAAATATTATACCCCTTTTTGGCCAGATTCGCCATATTTGTTTTAGTCATACATCTTGGGGTTTATCTATACAGGTAAGAGTCAGTTAACTAATTTCAAACGCGGATTAGGCCTATATTTTCTGCCCACCTTATGGCAGGGCTTGCCTGCTACCTTCACAATGTCTGCTGTAAAGTCGATTCTTTCCTTCAATAATGCTGAGCCAACACCTACAGCATCAAAAGGAACGCCTAACTGAAGGAATCTTTTTATCTTATCTTCATCAAATCCACTTGAAATTATTATCTTTACATAATTATACCCGCATTTATCAAGAGCCTTCCTTGCCTTAAATACAAGTTCAGGACAAACCCCATAAGAATCTCTACTCTTGCCTTTAACTGACTTATCCTTTACATCTAAAGCAGTATCAAACCGGACTCCCCATAGTCTGCTGCCCAACGCCTCTGCCACCTTTAAAGATGTAGCTATACAATCATTATTAAAATCAACAAGGACAATACGTTGAATGTTTTTAGGCATATATTTATCAAAGCTGACTGCTGCCTTTACTGTATCGCCATTATATGCAGCAATAAGTCCGTGAGGAACTGTACCTAGGCCTTTCTCACCCCACCACAATCCTTGGGCATCAGTAGAAACCCCTAAGGCACCGGATATAAATGCAGCATAGCCGTCAGCAGTCTGCATTCTGTAATGGTCAAAACGGGCAGGAAAAAACAATACCTTTTTGCCGCTAGCTGCCTTAACCACCTTCTTGACTGCAGTAGCTACAGCTGTAGGCCGAGCAATAACTCCCAAATATACAGTCTCTAAGTGCGCAAAGGTACTGTAATCACCCTCAATAGTCATGACAGTCTCGCCCTTTTTTACCTCATCGCCATCATAGAGGGCCTTGATCTTTAACTGGCTTGGCCGGTCTGCACAGAGCTTAAGGATAGCAATTGCCTCATCCAGACCACAGACAACAGCATTTTTTCTGCAGAATACCTGCATCAAGACCTTTACATGATTATTATCACGCTCTAATATCTTTTTTGTGCGCACAAAATATTTATCAGAATACCAGCCGCTCTTTATCTTGGCAACTGGTATGTCGAAAACCGATGGTTTAAGACGCCTTCCATACTGCCACTTGACCATAGCAAAACCTCACCTAAACAAAAGGGGTTAAATATAGGAAATATTTAACCCCAATTATAGCAAGTTTCTAACGTATTGTCATCAGGAACGTCTATTCAGGTCATTCTTGCTCTTTTAGTTCCTGAATGTACTTCTCTGGGTCAGATTTGAATTCTTTAATACAATCCAGACAGCAAAAATAATATCTTTTTCCTTATGAAAATTGGCATATGGCCTCCTGAATCAAAGAAGTCCTCTATATCATAAACAAGCTATTGCTTGAAAAATTCGGATCGCTGGTAAGATTAACCCCTAGTCTACGCAATCCTGTCTCATCACCTGAGCTAGGCATATGAGTTATGTGCACTTCACAGCCTTGGAGCTCCTTTAATTTCTCCATAGCAAATTGCGCGGCAGGATTTGTATCTGCGCCTATACTTAAGGCAATCAATACCTCTTCTAAATCCAGGCTTAGCGTCTTGGCACCTAAAACATTCTCCTTCAAATTTACTATTGACTCTATTATATTAGGTGCTAACAAATGTATCTTGTCAGGGATATCAGCTAAGATCTTTATGGCATTCAGGATAAGACTAGATGTCGCATGCATAAGAGAAGAATTCTTTCCTGTAACTATTAAGCCATCCTTTAATTCTATGGCAGCGCCACAGAAGATTCCTTCATTTACTTTATTCTTCTCTTGAGCCTGTTTAGCAGCCTCCCTTGCAGAAGCAACCACTCTTCTATCTGCTTGCTTAACATTGACTGCTTCCATAAGAAGCTCTACCCTATCTACTGTCTCTTTATCCACAAAACCCACTAGATATTCACAGGAATATCTAAAATATCTTCGTATTATCTCCTGTTTTGCTGCCTCTTTTACCATTTCATCATTAACAATTCCAAAGCCAGCGCAATTTACCCCCATATCAGTAGGAGATTTATATATAGAATGTGTTCCGGTGATTTTTTCTAATATCCTCTTAAGAACAGGAAATATCTCTACATCGCGGTTATAGTTAATTACTGTCTTTTTGTAGGCCTCAAGATGAAAAGGATCTACCAGATTAAAATCTCTTAAGTCAGCTGTCGCAGCCTCATATGCCACGTTTACAGGATGCTTGAGGGGAATATTCCAAATAGGAAAGGTCTCAAATTTAGCATATCCTGACTTCTGGCCTTTTCTATAATCATGGTATAACTGGGAAAGACAAGTAGCTAATTTACCACTGCCTGGTCCAGGACCAGTAACTATAACAAGTGGATTCTTGGTTTGGATATATTCGTTTGCTCCATAACCCTCATCACTAACTATTAAATCCACATCCGTAGGATAACCTTTGGTAAAACGATGCGTATATACCTTTACACCTCTGCGTTCCAACTTATTCTTAAATATATTTGCTGCTGGCTGGTTATCGAATCTGGTTATCACCACAGCTAAGACATCAATATCCCAGCTTCTTAAATCATCAATAAGCTTCATGGCATCAACATCATAGGTAATGCCAAAATCTGCTCTTACCTTTCTTCTTTCGATATCGCCGGCATAAATACAGAGTATAATATCTGCCTTATCTTTTAGCTTCTGTAAGAGCTTCATCTTTACATTAGGATCAAAGCCAGGCAATACCCTTGAGGCATGATAGTCAAAGATTATCTTACCGCCAAACTCAAGATATAATTTATTGTCAAACTTCTTAACCCTTTTTAGAATAGCCTGCGTCTGCTCTTTTAGGTATTTTTCATTATCAAAACCTGGTTTTGTCTTCACCGATCTCTCCTTTTATTCTTTAATATATTCTAGCCTATTTCCTTATGATAATCCTGAAGCGCCTTTGGTAAAGACTCAGAACTACTCACTGCTTTAATACCTTCAATACTTGCCTGGGCAGCGGCTATTGAGGTAATGTATGGAATCTTATGCCGCACTGCCATTATGCGGATGTAGCTATCATCGAATTTTGAGCTACGACCAATAGGGGTATTAACAATAAGATTAATCTCTTTGTTCTTTATTGCATCGGAAATATTCGGTCTGCCCTCATGCAATTTTCTTATTACCTTATTCTCTATTCCCTTCTTATTCAGGAATTCACCGGTTCCTCCTGTAGCATAGATATTAAAACCTAGCTGCTTCATCTCTTTAGCAATAGGCACTAAGTACTTCTTATCCTTATCAGCTACGGTTAACAGGATGTTACCTTTTAAGGGAAGCTTGGTCCCGCTGGCTTCCTCTGCCTTGTAAAAAGCAAGCCCAAAGCTGTCAGCGATTCCCATAACCTCTCCAGTAGCTCTCATTTCCGGACCTAATACTGGATCTACTTCTGGAAACATATTAAACGGAAAGACCGCCTCTTTAACCCCTACATAAGGAATCTTTTTCTTCTTTAATTCAGGAAATTCCTTAATGCGCTTGCCTAACATTAATTGAGTTGCTATACGAGCTATAGGAATAGCGGTTATCTTAGAAACTAAAGGTACAGTTCGGCTTGCACGCGGATTAGCCTCCAAGATATAAACCTCTTCATTGCAGATTGCATACTGAATATTCATTAGACCCACAACCTTAAGTTCTTTTGCAATAGCAGCTGTGTATTTCTCTATATCCTTAAGGTGTTTTGTCTTTATAGTCTTTGTAGGAATAGCACAGGCAGAATCTCCAGAATGCACTCCAGCTGGCTCTATATGCTCCATGATTCCAGCAATAAAGCTATCCTTGCCATCTGAAAGTGCATCAACCTCTACCTCAATAGCATGCTCTAGGAATCGGTCAATAAGCATGGGGTGTTCTGGACTAACATTAATTGCTTCCTGGGCATAACGCTTGAGCATATATTCATCGTAGACAATCTCCATACCCCTACCACCTAGTACATAGGATGGCCGCACCATAAGAGGAAAACCTATTCTCTTGGCAATATTAATGGCCTCTTCTAAGGAACGTGCTGTGCCACTTTCCGGCTGGGGAATGCCTAGGTTTATCATCCTTTCTCTAAAGCGTTCCCTATCCTCTGCCAGGTTTATATTCTCAGGAGTAGTGCCTAATATGTTTACTCCATTGTCTTTTAATTCTTGGGCAATATTTAAAGGAGTCTGGCCTCCAAACTGGACAATAGCTCCTATGGGTTTTTCTTTCTCATAGATTGTCAAGACATCCTCAACAGTCAAAGGCTCAAAATAGAGCTTGTTAGAAGTATCATAATCAGTAGATACTGTCTCTGGATTACAATTGACCATAATTGATTCATAGCCTTCATCGCGCAGGGCAAAGGCTGCATGTACACAAGTATAATCAAATTCAATACCCTGTCCGATTCTATTCGGCCCACCGCCTAAAATCATTACCTTCTTATTACTAGAAACAGGTACTGTGTCTTTGGCATTAAAAGTAGAATAATAATAAGCTGCGTTTTCTACCCCGCTAACCGGAACCGGCTCAAAGCAAGCTACTTTTCCAATCGCAATTCTCTTCTGCCTTACCTCTGCCTCCTTTACTTGAAAAAGTTGACCTAGATATTTATCAGAAAAACCCCATTCCTTGGCCTTGGCCAACTCTTGATCCGGCAGGTCTTTCCAAGAGTATTTAAGCAACTTCTCTTCAAACTCTACTAGCTCCTTCATTTGGCTAATAAACCAGCGTCCGATAAAAGTTAAGGAATAGAGCTCTTCTACGCTCATGCCTTTACGTAAGGCCTCATACATAAGAAAAACACGCTCACTAGAAGGTTGGGCTAGTTTCTCCTTTAGTCTCTCTAAGGAAAGACTATTAAAGTCTTTGGCATAACCTAAGCCATATCTTTTTATTTCCAAAGAACGAATTGCTTTTTGAAAGGCCTCTTTAAAGTTTTTGGCAATACTCATTACCTCACCCACTGCCTTCATCTGGGTTCCTAATACATCCTTAGCCCCAGCGAATTTCTCAAAGGCCCAGCGGGCAAACTTAATAACCACATAATCTCCCCAGGGTTCATATTTTTCCAATGTGCCTTTTCGCCAATAAGGAATCTCATCCATAGTCAAACCTACTGCCAATTTGGTAGAGATTCTGGCAATGGGAAAACCAGTAGCCTTAGAGGCAAGGGCAGAAGAACGAGAGGTCCTAGGATTAATCTCTATCACTACCAACCGGTCATCTTCTAAATTATGGGCAAACTGGATATTGGTGCCTCCTACTACTCCAATTGCATCCACAATTCTATAGGAAAATTCCTGCATACGTTTCTGCAATTTCTCAGGCACAGTAAGCATGGGAGCAGCGCAGAAACTATCTCCAGTGTGTATTCCCATAGCATCAATATTCTCAATAAAGCAAACAGTAATCTTCTGATTCTTTTGATCTCTAACTACCTCAAGCTCTAACTCTTCCCATCCTATAACCGACTCCTCAACTAAAACCTGTCCTACTATGCTTGCAGCCAGACCCCGGGCTACAACGATTCTTAACTCTTCTACATTATAGGCTATGCCACCACCAGTACCGCCTAAGGTATAGGCAGGACGCAAGACAACCGGATATTTAAGCCCTTCTGCGATTTTTTCAGCCTCTTCTACTGATGTAGAAACCTTTGAACGAGGAACCTCTAAACCTAGCTTTGCCATTGTCTCTTTAAATGCAAGACGGTCTTCACCTCTTTCAATAGCATCTGCCTTAACCCCTATAATCTCAACACCGTATTTCTTCAAGATGCCTGCTTTATACAGACTTAAAGAAAGATTCAAACCAGTCTGGCCTCCTAAATTAGACAAGAGCCCATCTGGCCTTTCCTTTGCAATAATCTTCTCCAAGGTCTCAACTGTTAAAGGCTCAATATAAGTCTTATCAGCCGTACCTGGATCAGTCATAATCGTAGCCGGATTTGAATTAACCAATACCACCTCAAAGCCTTCTTCCTTCAAGGCCTTACAGGCCTGGGTACCAGAATAATCAAACTCACAGGCCTGACCAATAATAATCGGACCTGAACCAATAATTAGCACTTTTTTGATATCTTTGCGTCTTGGCATTAAAACTCTCCTTTACTAGCAAGTAGGTTATTTTTATATCTTTTCATTTAATTACCTTAATATAGAGAAAGGCGTCCCCTCTACATCTTTGTACGCAGAAAGGACGCCTTTGTCATCTTAACTAAAATAGGTTGCCGCTTTTATCTAAAAAAAAGACGCTCCTTCCTCGAGCGTCTTGGTATCCCTATGTAAGTTCTCTACAATCATCTCCACTATTATCCACAGTAGCACTAAATTGTCAAGAGAAATTAATCTAGTTTTTTCTTTATTTCATCAACAAACTCCTTAACCTTATCAAAGGCCTGACCTCTTTTAACCTCCTTTTCCAAAACCTCCATTAGTGCAACCGGCTTCTGGCCACAAAGCTTTTCCATATCTTGTAATGTCTTCTTACCTCCTGCGCTACCTTGTGTTATAAAGAAGGCTACTCTTTTCAACGCCTCTTTCTTCTGTTCTATATAAGTTCTAATCGCGCAAGCCATAGTAAAACCCCAGACTGGAGTACCTATAATAACCAAATCATAACTTGCAGGATCTTTTTTAACCTCTTCTATTACTGTGCCCTTCTTCATAACTGCATCTTTACCTGCAATCACATATCCTTTAGCTCCACTCCTATCCTTAGTATCAATAATCTCCTCATCATCACATCCTAATACATTACTAATATCCTCTGCCACTTGTTTAGTAATGCCGGTTCTTGAATAAAAGACTACTAGGGGTTTCATGGGTTAGACCTCCGTTAGCGCCTGTCCGCCTAGAGCGGAGAACACCTTGTTCTAGGACTTATAAAATTGTGTCCGGTCCTATCTTTCTAAACGCTAACCTATATTGCCTCAATCGTAGACGGCGGCTTAGTGGTTATATTATAGGTAACGCTTACTACTCCTGGAACTTCCGTAGTTATTCTTTTTGAGAGTTTTTCTAGAATATCAAAGGAAAGTCTGGTAGGAGTGCCTTTTAAGGCATCTTTGCTTTCCCAACATCTTACTTCAATCTGAAGACCAAAATCACGTTTTCCATCTCTTATGCCAGTGACTCTGTCTTGGTGTAGTATTGCCAGGTATTGGAATGCCTTTGTTGAAGATAACTCTTGTTCAACAATGGTAGTTGCTTTTCTAACGGTTTCAGTACGTTCTGGGTTTACCTCGCCTATAACCCTTGCTGCTAATGCTGGTCCGGGAAATGGTGGCCGATTATGAATCTCCTCAGGCAGACCTACTGCTTTGGCAATCTCTCTTACTCCAGATTTTCTAAGTTCAATAATTGGCTCTAGGACTTTATAGCCAAAGCTTGCCTGAGTATCAATTCCAAGTTGTTCTAGGATATTATGCTGGCGTTTTATTCCAGCAATTGTCTCTTCTACATCAGTGTAATTTGTGCCTTGCAAGAGATATTTTGAACCACTGTTTCTTACTAAATCACCAAATACCTTTTTGTAAAAGGTCTGTGTAATTGCCTCTCTTTTTTCTTCTGGGTCTGTTAGGCCTTTAAGAGCAGAAAAGAACTCTTTTCTTGCATCAAAAATCTCTACCTTAACTCCTAATTCTTTAAAGATATTTGCAATCCTTTCTGCCTCACCTTCTCTCATAATGCCATTCTCAATAAAATAGGTCTTTAATCTTTTCCCTAAGGCCTTATGTCCTAACATGGTAACTACAGAGGAATCTACTCCACCAGAAAGGGCATTAATAGCAACGTCATCTTTAACTGCAATGGAAATCTCTTGAGCCTTTTCTTCTATAAATTTTTGTGGGCTTAGATCTTCTAGTTTTATCTCTTTGACAGTAAACTCAGCGGACTTCATAGTGCCTCCTTATTAAGTTAAATTAGTGGATTTAAAAGTGGAATTTTTTGAGGGTTAACTTCTGACATGATGATTTTGAGATGGTAAACAATAGTCTATCATTAAAAAAATCGTATGTCAAAAGAAAAAGTATGCAGGAAAAGTGAGTAGCTAAAGAGAGAGTTTAGGCTAAAAAATGACTATTTTAGCCTAAACATGACTCATGTAAAAAAAAGATAAAAAAATACTTGACAAATGTCAAGCAATGCTTTACACTTGTAAAGTAACATTAAATGATACCTTACAAAACACTTAACTAATGGAGGTAATAATGGAAGAATATTTAAGTCCAACCCAGGCAGCCAAGATCTTAGGCATTTCCAGGCAGGCAGTTATTGAACGTATTAAAAGTGGTACTCTATTTGCAGAAAAGGTAGGCAGTAGATATATCATAGCTAAAGACCAAGTGCTTTTAGAGGACCCCTCAGCAAAAAGAGAACCTATCAGCATAGATATCCCCTCTCTTGGCAAAAAGAACAGGAAACAAGGAATAAAGGATATAATAGAAAAAATCCATAAAGATAATATTAGGACTATCCAGCTCTGGTTTGTGGATATCTTAGGTATTTTAAAGTGTGTGTCTATTACCAAAGGTGAATTAAAGGATGCCTTAGAACATGGTAAGGGTTTTGATGGCTCTTCAGTCACTGGGTTTGCTGAGGCACAAGAGTCTGATATTATTGCTATGCCAGATGTAACTACGTTTAAGGTGCTTCCCTGGACAATTGAGACTGGGCCTATTGCCAGGATATTCTGTGATATATTAAGTCCGGATCAGAGTCCTTATGTGGGTGATACAAGGTATGTCTTAAGGAAGGCCACGGCCCGAGCAGGTAAGTTAGGTCTTACATTTTATATAGGGCCTGAGGTTGAATACTTTTATTTTAAATCCAACAAGAGCCCCCAGATTATTGATGAAGGTTCTTATTTTGAGTTAATTCCAAATGATTTAGCAAACACCTTAAGAAACAAAACAGTTCGAGTCTTAGAGGAAATGGGCATAACTATGGAAGCAACCCATCATGAGGTTGCCCCTAGCCAGCATGAAATAGATCCTAAGTATACAAATGCCTTAACTGCAGCAGATAACGTAATCACCATAAAATACGTAGTCAAAGAGATTGCACAGCAAAGCGGGGTTTATGCTACTTTTATGCCCAAGCCTCTGTTTGGTGTAAATGGTTCTGGCATGCATGTTCACCAATCTTTGTTTCGGGGTGATAAGAATACTTTCTTTGATAAGAGAGATAAATACCACCTCTCTTCTATTGCCAAAGGGTTTATTGCCGGACAGCTTAAACATGCTAGGGAAATCTGTTCTTTAACCGCACAATGGGTAAATTCATATAAACGGCTGGTAGCAGGCTATGAGGCTCCGGTTTATGCCTCTTGGGCTCAGAGAAACAGAACTGCACTTCTGCGGGTTCCCTTATACCGACCCGGAAACGAAAAGGCAACTCGGATAGAATTAAGGTGTCCTGATCCAGCCTGCAACCCATATCTTGCCTTTTCAGTAATGCTTGCAGCAGGATTAGAAGGAGTTGAGAAAAAATACCCTCTACCTCCTGCGGTTGAGCCTAACATCTACCATATGGCTATGGAGGAACGGGAAAAAAGAGGCCTCACCTCTTTACCTGGAAACCTTTTTGAGGCAATTATGGAGACTGAAAAAAGCGAGTTTATTAAAGAGATCCTGGGTGAGCATATCCTTTCTCGATTCTTGTTTAATAAGAAAAAGGAATGGGAAGATTATCGTATTCAGATTACCCAGCATGAAATCAAAAAATACCTACCCCTACTCTAAAGAAAAGGGGATAGGCAATATTAACCTATCCCCTTCTTTTTTAGCTTTCTACTCTACCTACAAACTTTTTTAAGAGCTTATAATCTTTTCTGCTTCCTCTCTGTAGGCATCCATTACATATGGAATGCCCGAAACCTTGGCTGCTTCTTCAGTTAAAGAGACTATATCCTTCCTAGAGATAGTAGAGAGCTTAAAGTTTCTGCTTCCGGCCATTAACTGCTGAAGTCCAACTTTGAGCTTCTGGCTAAAGCTATAGATTCCCATTGCACCCAGTGGTATCTCTTTCATTCTTTTGCCATATTTCTCCTCAAGCTCTTCGTAACAGACAAATATCTCTTCGGGCTTTTTCCCATAGCAAGAGACAGTATTCGGCAGGTCTTTGCCTTCAATCCAGTAACCAATATTTTTACCGACCATACCTGGAATCATATAAGCCCTTCCCATGCACACTGCCTTTACATAAGGAGCACCCATTGCTAATACCTTAAATATATGGTCCTCGGTTGAGAAACCACCAGCAATAGCAATATCTGGAATGCGTATCCCTTTCTTATCTAGCTTCTGACAAATCTCATAGGTCATTGACTGCAGATAGAATGTAGGTATGCCCCATTCTTCCATCATTCTCCAAGGGCTCATACCTGTTCCGCCTGAAGCACCATCAATTGTCAAAAGGTCAATCTCAGCCAGAGAACTAAACTTAATAGCCATAGCCAACTCTCGCATAGGATATGCCCCGGTCTTTAGGGTAATACGCTCAAAGCCTAACTCTCTTAGACGCTTAATCTCAAGCTTAAAATCTTTCTCGGTTACAAATCCTAAACGAGAATGACGCTCAAACTCCTTTATTGCCCCTGCCTTATAGGCCTTCTGCACTGCCCTAAGTGAAGGGTTAGGAGTAACTATGTAACCGCGCCTTTGAAGCTCCAAGGCTCTTTCTAAAGGCCTGACCTTAATTTCTCCGCCAATACATTTTGCTCCCTGGCCCCACTTAAGCTCGATAGTTTTCAAGTTGTGTTTCTTTCTAACATATTCGGCAACACCTAAACGGGTATCTTCTACATTCATTTGGACTAAAATCTCACCATAGCCCTCATGGAATTTTCGGTAGGTCTGAATACGCCTGTCCATGTCCGGAGCCTTCTTTATTTTGCCTTTAGAATCAAGCTCTAATTCTGGATCAATACCGCAGACATTCTCTCCGCAGACCAAAGTAATGCCGGAAATAGCTGCGCCAATAGCAAAATGCTCCCAGTTCTTTCTGGCAATCTCAGTTGAGCCGAGCGCTCCAGTAAAAGCAGGCATTCTCATCTTTACCTTGCTATTGGAGCCATACTCAGTCTCAGTATCTACGTTAGGAAAAATAGCAGTATCTGGTGAGGGCCTTACTCCAGAAGGCAATCCCTCTGCTCCCATGGCGTAACCTAAAATATTTAAATGAGAGTAGTCAACCGGGTAATTCTTGTCACCTCCAGCACTAATTTCACCAAAGGGACCAGGATAAAGAACTTCCCGGCTTCTAAAGCTTGCCTTAAAAACCTCACAGTTACCCCGGCAACCGTCAATACAACGTGTGCATATGCCTGAACTTGGAACAACATTACGTGATCTATTAGCAGTCTGGGTAACATCATTTGCATTTGGACGTCCTAAATTCATCTATAACCTCCTGTTTTAACAAACGATTCTCATAAAATAAAAAAGGCGTTCTTACTCCTTATGAGAGCATTAGAACACCTTTGTCCTACAAATAAAAACGTCTTCCTGCTTAAGAAGACGTCATTATCTGGAAGGATTCTTCTTTGAATTAAAAAACACAAAAAAAGACGTTCTTTCGAACGCCTTTGTTAATTTCCAGCACATACTTTGTGCCACTTATCTAAAGTTAAATATAACACAAAATTCTTTACTTGTCAAGTTTAGATCTTTATTTTGCCTCAATAAACAAAGAATCAAACCAGGCCTTGAGCCATCATAGCCCTAGCTACCTTCAAGAAACCAACAATGTTAGCGCCGTTAACCAGGTTGCCGGGTGTACCATATTCTTCTGCCGCTTCTTTTGCGGATTTATAGATATTGACCATAATCTCGCGCAATCTTTTATCCACTTCCTCAAATGTCCAAGTTAGACGCCCAGAGTCCTGGGCCATTTCTAATCCAGAAGTGGCTACCCCACCGGCATTGGCAGCTTTGCCCGGACCAAAAAGAATATTTTTCTCAAGAAAGACCTTAACTGCTTCTGGAGTACAAGGCATATTAGCTCCTTCTGCTACTGCTATACATCCATTCTTTACCAGGGTCTTGGCTGCCTTCTCATCAAGCTCATTCTGCGTTGCACAAGGTAGGGCTATGTCGCACTCTACATTCCAGATACCGCTACTACCCTCATGATATTCTGTTGTTTTATGATGTTCAGTACAAACCTTTATACGCTTTCTCTCAATCTCTTTGATACATTTAACGGTTTCCAAGTTTATCCCGTGTTTATCGTAAATGAATCCGTTAGAGTCGCTCATTGCTACAACCTTTGCACCTAACTGAGTAGCCTTTTCATGAGCATAAATGGATACATTACCTGAACCAGATATGAGGACGCTTTTACCAGAAAAAGAATCACCCTTCTCCTTTAGCATCTCCTCGCAGAAATATACGCATCCGTAACCAGTAGCCTCAGTCCTTACTAAAGACCCTCCAAAATCAAGACCTTTGCCGGTAAGGACTCCATTGAATAATCCGGTAAGTCTTTTCCACTGGCCGAACATATAGCCAACTTCTCTAGCGCCCACGCCGATATCTCCAGCTGGAACATCAGTATCTGCTCCAATATGACGATAAAGCTCATTCATAAAACTCTGACAGAAACGCATTACCTCAGAGTCTGACTTTCCTTTTGGATCAAAGTCAGAACCCCCTTTTCCTCCGCCCATCATCAAGCCAGTCAAAGAATTTTTAAATATCTGCTCAAATCCTAAAAATTTTATGATTCCTATATATACTGAAGGGTGAAAACGAATACCCCCTTTGTAGGGACCAAGCGCAGAGCTAAACTGTACCCTAAAGCCTCGATTAACGTGCGTCTTGCCCTTATCATCCTGCCAAGACACTCTAAAAATTATCTGTCTTTCTGGTTCAACTATTCTCTCCAGTAGCGCAGTATCCTCAAGCTCAGGATTCCTTTCGACAACCGCTTTAAGCGATTCCAAGACTTCAGATACGGCTTGATGGAACTCTGGTTCATTAGGATTGCGTTTTTTAACTGTCTCTAAAACTTTCTCTATATAGCCTGACCTTGCCATTGCTTCCTCCTTATTCCCTATAGCTGTACATCTAACCTTTTAGAGGCGACCCTTACGCCTCTTTTGGCAGATAGTAAATACCCTGTAAGACCTCAATCAATTCGCCGGATGAACCTTGTCTTTTCTTTAATAATTTTTGCATTTTAACTGAAACTTGAGCCATAGCTTAAAAAAAAAGATGCCCCCTTCGTGGACATCTTTGTCACTTAATGCATTCCCTGCTCCTTTAAATACTGTAGTCACAATATACAACAACTCTAAATCTTTGTCAAGTTTTTTTGCTGCTCAACTACTTCCAATCTTGGCATGCTTAATTTCAAGTCCTTGCACATTGAAATCTCTTTCATGCGCCTATATACTCATACCTTAACTTTTAGTCTTTCTCTAGTATCTGAATTAATACATCAATGACCTTAGGCTGAAATTGACTGCCTCTATTTTTCTTAAGCTCCTCTATAGTCTCTTGCTTGCTAAAGGCCCTTCTGTATGCCCTGGGTGAAATCATTGCATCATAGGCATCAGCCACTGAGACAATAGCAGCAAAGAGATTAATGCTATCTCCACTTATTTTGTCAGGATAGCCCTTTCCATCATAGCGCTCATGATGGCCTCTAACTATTGCCATCATTTCTTCTGTTAAAGAAATGGGTTTTATTATATCCTCTCCTATTATAGGATGGCTTTGGATTATCTCCCACTCCGCATCAGTCAGCTTACCCTTTTTGTTTAATATATTCTCATGGATTCCAATTTTACCTATATCATGAAAGAGTGCTGCCTCTTTTAATATTTCTATTCTTTCCTTAGGGATTCCTAATTTATGAGCAATCTTTTCTGAATATTCAGCCACTCTTTCAGAATGTCCTCTTGTATAATGGTCCTTCGCCTCTAATATACGTACAAGTGATTGTGCTACGCGATAGAAATAGTTAAGAAGTTTCTTTCTTAAATCATAAAGGCTTCTTGCCATTTGGTTAAAAGACGAGGCTAATTCAGCTATTTCATCAGCACCACTAACCTTTACCTGATGCTCTAGATCTCCCTCGGCAATACGATGAGTTGCCTCTACTAATTCATTAATAGGCCTAGTGATTCTCCTTGATATTGTCATCCCTAAAAACACAGAAAGAATCACTCCTAAAATCGATACAAAAATTCCACTTTCATAAACAATGTTCTGAAGTATAGTAACATCTTGCGTAGTAATGTCTACTCCTAACATAGCCACGGTTTCTCCGTTCTTATTGCGAATAGGAGCATAACCTGAAAGAAAAAATCCCCTTTCATCTCTTTTGATTTCCTTATCTGCAGAAGGAACATCAAAGGCCTTAAGAATTCCAAGAGACCTAACAGCGTCATATTCATCTCCGGGATAGAAAGTTATTTCTCCTTTTGTATCCCCTGCATCAAAAGGACCAGAATCAACAACAAACTTCCAGATACCTTCTTTTTCTGTCTTAACCATAGTATAGATGTAGATGATAGGTGGATTTGCCTCTTTAATCTTGGCCAGCAATTCGGCAATGGACTTAAAGGCAGGACTATTTATTCCCTCTGGGTTTAGAGGGACCCGACGCAGCAAATCAACATCAATAGCCAAAACTAGAGTCCGTGCAATTACCTTTAACTTTTCCCTGAGTTGCTCAAGTTGTGCATCATGGGCGGATTTGTAGATAAGGAAATTGCTTAAGCTCGCAACAAAAAATAACGAAAGGATCAAAACCAACGTAACCTTTGCCTGGAAAGTTCTAAAAAATGGAATTTTGGTTTTCTGCATTTTATACCTCTGAAAGGTAGAGACACATTCTATTTTTTAAACAATAGGCCATAGGAAATGCCTGAGGAAGTCCTAGGCTCCGGAAAGTGAAAAAACAACGGTTGCGATTTGTAAATATACAATTATTGTAATGATATCAACAATGCTCGCGATAAATGGGCCACTCATTAAGGCAGGATCAAGTTTCAACTTTTTAAAAACCAAAGGAAGCATTGCGCCTAATGTTGTCGCCACAGTAACTGTAATAATCATTGCTAGGCCAACGGTTAATCCTAATAACGGGCTTCTATTCATTACGATAGCCCTGAATGCTGCCAAGACTCCCATGGCAAGTCCGACAAAAACTCCTGTGACTAATTCCTTTCTTAAGACCTTCAACACATCTTTCATCCTTACTTCCCCAGTTGCAAGACCTCTGATGATAACGGTTGATGACTGCGTGCCTGCGTTACCACCTGAGCCGCTAAGTAACGGCAAGAAAAACACTAAGGCAATAACGCTTTGCAACTGCAAAGTATATTTTTCCATTATCCAGGCAGACACAAAACCCATAACAACCAAGACGAGTAACCACATTATCCTTTGTTTAGCTATATGTACAGCATTAGAGCCCATATAGTCTATGTAAGTACCAGCAGCACCGTATTTATAAATATCCTCTGTGTTCTCTTCCACCACAACATCAACAACATCATCAACAGTAACAATACCAACCAACTTATTGTCATTATCAACAACAGGAATAGCCAAAAAATCATAGTCAGATAACCTCTTGGCCACTACCTCCTTATCCTCATTAACATTAACTGTAATCACCTGAGGATGCATCACATCGGAAATCTTACTATTAGAATCTGCAACCAATAGATTCTTTAAAGAGACGATGCCTAAGAGTTTTCTCTCTTGATCAATAACATAGACATAATAGATAGTCTCGCGATTAAACGCCTGTAACTTTATTCGTTCAAATGCCTCTTTTACCGTAATATCTAAGGGTAAAGATGCGTATTCGGTTGTAAGTATAGAGCCGGCTGTATCTTCCTCATAGGCAAGCAGTTTTTTGATGTCGTTTCGTTCCGCCTGGGCTACCAAAGGTAAAATCTCTTCTGTCCTCTCCCGGGGTAAAACCTTTATAAAATCAGCGCGTTCATCTGGTGCCATTTCTTCTAAGACATCTGCCATCCACTCTTTTGGAAATTGGCGGAAGATCTGGCGCTGCCGCCTTATCTTAAACTCCTGGAAAAACTCTATGCCCTTTGGCATGCCCAAGGCCATAACAATCTCTGCTATCTCACCAGGAGTAAGACCCTGTGCTAGAATATAGATATCGTGAGGATGCATATCATCAAAGAATTTACACAACCTCTCTTTTTTTTCTGGAGAACTCAAAATTTCCTTTATCTCCGGAGATATAATAGAGGCTTTAGTTTGTGTCATAATAACCGCCTAGATTTCTTTTAACCTATTCAAAAATCTATAAACCTGCTGCGTATTCCTAAGATAGTATTTAGCGCAAGAGTCTTTTTTGGGTTTTCCCACGAAAATAGTTATTCCCCTAGCCTGCAAATTCCGAAATGCATCTTCATCTGTTGTATCATCACCAATATAAACCGCTAAATTTGATTTAGTACTTAATCTCATTTTTTTCATAATCAGCTCAACAGCCTTACCTTTATTCCAGTCAACCTTGGGTCTTAACTCCAGGACCTTCTTTCCTTGTGTGAGTCTTAGTTTTCCTTGATATTCTTTTTTATTTAATAACCTTCTTACATCTTTAGAAAGATTCCTGATATTTCTTCTGCCTTTAACAGCACGAAAATGCACAGATAAGGTCAAACCCTTATTTTCAACAATACTTCCTGGGAAACTTTTGCAAATTTTAGAAAGCTGCCTATAAATACCCTTTATTATAGAATTTAGACTAAGTGCCTTTTTATGTAAGAATTTTATTCCTGGCCCGGATAATTCCATTCCGTGATTGCCGGCAAATATGATTTTTTTTAACCTTGCGAGTTTTTTAACATCAGCTAGTGCCCTGCCTGAGATAATTGCTAACTGATATCGCTTCAATTGGGAAAGTGCGGCAAGGAGTTTTCTTTGTTGCGGCGTTATCCTGGCAAGCTCTGGCCTTTTTACAATAGGAGTCAAGGTGCCGTCATAATCAAGAAATAGAAATATGCGTTTACTTCTTGCTACCCTTTCTAAGAAATGATTCCAGGCTGAAAAAAAATACTTCACCTCTATTCCTCAAATTCAAATTTTAGTAATTCGGATATGATTTTTCCGGCCCATCTAAATATATTATTCTGCTCAATTATTTTGCGCATTTTGTTCATCCTTTTTGTGCCTTCTCTTTTTGAGAGATTTAAGGCCTTAAACATACTATCTGCAAATTCATCTCTGTCATAAGGATTGACTAAAATAGCATCTGGCAACTCTCTGGCAGCACCTGTAAATTTGCTTAAAACAAGCATGCCGCTTGAATCAGTTCTTGAGCAGACAAATTCCTTGGCGACTAAATTCATACCATCGTGCAAAGAACTAACTAGGCACAAATCTCCCAGCCTGTAAAAAGCTAACAATTCGGCAAATGATAAATGACGACGAACCATAATAATCGGCTTCCAGTTTTCTGTAGAATGTCTCCAATTTATTTGTTCTACAAGCGCATTTATTCTATCATTTAATTCTTTGTACTGGGGGATATGAATTCTTGAAATCTCACCCATTTGTAAGAATATTATCTTTTCCTTTAACTGGGGGTGTTTATCTAGTAAGTGGTCTACTGCAAGCAACCTTTCTGGAATACCTTTGGTGTAATCAATGCGATCAATCCCAAGAAGTACCTTGTAACCAGAAAGAGCGTATTCCTCACGCAGGTTATCTACTGCCGTCTGTACAAGAGAAGAATTGGATGTGTGATTTAGGCCCTCAGAATCAACGCTAATCGGATAAGGCCTAACAAGCACTTCATGCCTTGCTTTGGATATTGCAAAACGCTCACGGTCAATCTTACATTCGATTGTCCTATCCACACAATCTATGAAATTATCACAGTGATAACGAATGTGAAAACCCAAAAGATCATTGGCGAGTAATCCCTTCAAGATTTCAGCACCTTGAGGACATATCCTAAATGTCTCATAATTTGGCCAGGGAATATGCCAAAAATGAGCTACAATTATCTGTGACTTAGCCTTCTCTTTTAAAATCTTAGGCAATAAGGCTAGATGATAATCCTGTATAAAGATAAATGCCTTATCCTTTCCTACTTCTTCTAAGACAGCCTCTGCGAATTTCTTATTTACATTTTTGTAATACTCCCAGTCCTCATGCTTAAATCTAGGCCGTTGAAATGCCATATGACAAAGGGGCCAGATAGCTGTATTAGAGTAGCCGTAATAGTAGCCGTCTACCTCTTCCTTAGTCAGCCATACCCGCTTTAAGGTATAGGCATGGTTATCCTCAGGCACCTTTAGTTTACTGTGACTATCAGCAACCTTTTTATCAGCATCTCCGTTTCCAAAAGCTACCCAGCTGCCATGACAGGCCTGCATTACAGGGTCCAGGGCTGTAACAACGCCGCCTGCACCCCGTATACACTCAATCTTTCCCTTTTTGAACGTGTGAACGTAAGGCTGCCTATTGGATACGACTATAAATTTATAGTCGCTCATGCGCTCTTGTATCAGCTTCTTTAAACTTGCCTTATTCCACATAATATTATCCTTTATAAAGAAATTATTACCCCTAATTTTCGAACTTTTATTATAGCACATAAAACAAAATCAGGCAACCCAGCTAGATTGTCTGATTATATGCTAAAAATCTATTTTTCAGGCCTTTTCCGCTTCGATAAACCTGTAAAGATCTGCCAATTTTACAGGTTTTCTTAGTAGGGCATCTAGTCCTAAGAGTTCTTTTAGCTTCGCGTCAACCAGATCATAGCCAGTAACAAGAATCTTCTTAGCATCTGGGCTATGTTCCTTAATAATCTTTGGCAGGTCAATACCGGTTATACCGGGCATATTATAGTCAAAAAATATAATACTATAAGTATTAGACTCAATTAAATGCCTGGCAGAATCACCATCAAAGGCAACATCAGCGGTAATTGCCTTGCTCTTTAAAAAATCCTTAAAACTCAGGCAAAAATCCTTTTCATCATCAACTATAAGAACTCTTATCTCGCTCATTGTTTTCATTCTCTATTTTTTCATTTTAGCACTATTTATTAAAACCGCAAGCATAAAAGTATGGCAAAAATTGACACAACCTCTTGTGCGTGTTACAATAAGAAAACTTAAAAACAAAAGGAATAAGAAAATGATTGTCCTAACTGGTGGGGCGGGTTTTATCGGAAGCTGCATCCTCTCTGAATTAAACAAAAGAGGCTATACGGATATAATCGTAGTGGATGAGCTGGAAAAGTCCCGCGACTTTCCAAATCTAGCCAATAAGAAGTTTTCATCCTTCTTTGATAAAGATACATTTCTTGAGCTTATCAGGAAAGATAAACTCGAATCAAATATCGATGTAATCTTTCATATAGGGGCCTGCAGCTCGACTACGCTTGATGATAAGGATTATTTTATGAAAAATAATTTCGAATATTCTAAATCTATGGCTGAGTATGCAGTTGACAAAAATATACGTTTTATCTATGCAAGTTCCGGGGCTACCTATGGAGATGGCTTATCTGGTTTTTCAGATCTAGATCAAGCAACGCTAAAATTAAAACCACTTAACCTATATGGACTCTCCAAACACCTTTTTGATCTCTGGGTGCTTAATAAAGGTCTAGCAAAAAGGATCATAGGATTAAAATATTTTAATGTCTTCGGTCCTAATGAATACCACAAGGCTGATATGATGAGCTTAATCTGTAAGTCATTTGATAAGGTAGTCAAAGAAAAAAAGATGCGTTTGTTTAAATCATACAAAGAAGAATATAAGGATGGGCAGCAGAAAAGAGATTTTATCTATGTTAAAGATGCTGTGCGGGCTACGCTTTTTTTCTGGGATAATCCTAATATTGGCGGTATCTTTAACATCGGGACAGGAACTGCGCGAACCTGGAATGATCTTGCGCAGGCCTTATTCAAAGCCCTAAACATAGACGCTAGTATTGAATACATAGAAATGCCGCAAGACCTGCGTGATAAATATCAATATTTCACTCAGGCTGAGACTGGAAAGCTAAAAAGAAGTGGTTTTGACTGCAGATTTATGAGCCTTGAGCAGGCAGTCAAGGATTATGTCGGCTATCTGAAAAACAAGTCTTATCTCTAACATGCCAAGATTTTCTTAAACTCCTGCGCATTGGAAACCGCATGCGCATTCACATCATTATTAAAATAAACATAAAGTCTTCTGGATCTCTGCCTCTTAACCCAAATAGACCATTTCTTCAGTGCGGAAATAGAATACCTGCCATGATACTTGGCTTCTGTTCCATGAAACCTTAAATAAATAATATCATTGGTAAGAAGCCTGGGACAATCAACGCCTAGCATATCGTGGATGCAAAAAGAAACATTATGTTTGGCCATCAGATCAAAGATCTCTTTCTTAAACCAGGTATTGTTGCGAAATTCAAAAACGTGCGAATAACCTTTGGGTAATTCTGAGAGGAAATCTCTAAAACGCACTAAATCTAGACTCCAACCAGGCGGCAACTGATATAGAATTGGGCCCAAGTTTGCCTTTAGGAGCTTTACATGCTGAAAAAACCTCTTTAGGGTCTTGGCTGCATCTTTTAATTTCTTCATATGGGTGATATAACGATTAGCTTTGATGCTATAGAGAAAACCTTTCTCTGCCTGGACATGCCAATTTCTGAATACGGATTTAGAAGGAAGTCGATAAAAGGTATTATTAATCTCAACAGTATTGAAATATCTACTGTAGAACTTAAACCAATCTTTAGTATTTAAGGTCTTAGGATAAAACCTCTCTCTCCAATCGCTATAATGCCATCCTGAGGTGCCGATTCGAATCTTAGCACTCATACAGCCATTCCCACGCATCTAAATAGCGCATCTGTCTCTTTCTTGGTTAAGTTTCGCCATCTAGCTTCAGGAAGTGAACCTAACTTCAAGACACCATAAGAAACCCTTTTTAAAAAAACTACATTATAACCTAAATGAGAAAACATTCTGCGGATCTGCCGCTTCTTACCTTCATGTATGGATATGGTTAAATTACGCCGGTCTTTCAAAACAATATCCGCACAGCTTGTGCGTTTAGAATCTAGGATTATCCCCTTCTCTAGGGCACTTTTATCTTTATTGCTTAAGTCCTGATCTATGCGAAGCAGATACTTCTTTTTAACCCCAAATCTAGGATGCATCAATCTATGAGCAAATTCTCCATCATTAGTAAAGATAAGTAGTCCTTGACTATCCTTATCTAGCCGGCCAACAGGATAAAGATAATACAGGTCCTTCGGGATATGCTCATATACTGTTACCTTTGCATGTTTATCTTGGCGCGTTGTAACAACTCCCTTTGGTTTATTAAATAAAATATAAACCTTTTTCTTAAGAGAAATACTCCGACCATCAAGAAAAATACGATCCTTATCCGGATCAACAGCATAAGACGCCTCATAAATAGGCTGCTTATTTACGCTGACTCTGCCTGTTCTGATTAAATTAACAGCGGCCCTTCTAGAACATGTGCCGCTATGAGAAAGGAATACTTGTAGTCTCATCTAATTTTGCTTATGTTTCGCTGCCGTAATAGTTCGTAAACAACAATTGCTACTGAAGTTGAGACATTAAGAGAATCAACATCACCTTGCATCGGTATAGTAATTTTAGATTCACTTAAGCTTAGGAAGGCCGCACTGACCCCTTTGTCTTCGCTGCCAAAAACGATTGCGCAAGGAAGCTTAAAATTAACCTGCCAATAGGAAATTTTAGAATCAGGAACTGAAGAGATAATTCTTATCCTGCCTGATTTAAGCCAAGAAAGCGTTTCTTCTCTTGTCGCCTCAACTAGGGGTAAAGAAAAACAAGTACCAAGACTTGCCCGGATAACATTAGGGTTGTATATATCGGTTTTTCCTTCGGTCACGATTAAACCAGCCACACCTGCTGCCTCACAGGTGCGGATAATCGCACCTAGATTGCCGGGTTTTTCTATAGCCTCAACTACTACAAATACAGACTGCTCATTAAACTCTAAGTCCTCTAAATTCTTCTTTGGCTGCTCTGCTACTACAACGATTCCTTCTTTCCTATCGCCAAAAGCAATTTTAGAAAAAACAGTAGAATTAACCCTAAAGGTATTCTTGCAGGATAAACTTTCTAACAAATCCCTATCTCTCAAAAAATCCTCACAATAATAGATTTCATTAATCTTTATATTACCTTTCTTAAGGAGTTTGATCTCTCTTATCCCATCAACAAGCATAAGATGCAACCTCTTTCTTGAACTAGCTTGGCGTAATTTAATCAAAGATTTAATATGGGGATTAAAAACGCTTGTTATTAGTCTAGATTTAGTTTGGTCCATTATCTCTATCTTTCCTTATTAAGAAGACTTCTCATCTAACAAAAAGAGGCAAGTTGCGCATAATTATTGCGATGACCTTGCCTCTTACAATAAGAAAAAAACTCTGCTACTTAAGCTTTGCTGCTGTATCTTTGCTTACAACTCTCCAGCATTCGTGAGTGCCTGAAGGCGATTTAGCGACAACAAAATTCCTTCCGCCTTTTTGCACCAGGCGATATTCAGATGCCTTAAATTTATTCTTACTTTTTACGTCAAAAAATTCCATTTCCTGCATGAGAAGCCTCCTTTAATGACCCCCGCTGCTTCGCATAAAGCAAAGAGGGGAATGAAAATTAGTCTAGATTTACTTTACTGTCTGCAAATATTATACCAAAGATTAAAACTTATGCAACTAAATATTAAAATCTAAAGAAGAATCTAAAAAAAGGTCCTCAATCTGTTTAGATGCCTTTTTATAAAAACAAGGCCCGGGATCATCCCACTTCCCCTTTTACAGACTTTAGTTCTTTATTATTCCTCTTTAAGCCATCGTAAAATATCTTCCAGGGAAAAAGCTTACCAGGGCATTCTGTCCTAGCACCCTTAACCTGGCCATGGCCTAAAATATTCCTTACGGGGATACGATAACGTCTCTTCAATGTATTAATAAGTGCGATTAAAGACTCCATCTGTTTTTCTGTCGGCCTTCGTTTACTTAAGTTCCCCACAAGACATATGCCTATTCCTTCGCTATTCATGTTAGCGACCTTGCAATGAGCTCCTTTTTGTTGTTTAATCCAGCGAGGGGAAATTTCAATCTGGCCATCTGATTTTCCCGCTGTGCCATTATCAATCAAAAAGTGATACCCAAGACCGTTGATAAAACCGCGACGCTTATGGCCTCTGTACAAAGTAAGGGCGTTGCCTATCTCTGTAGCACTATGATGCACTATAATATATTTCCATTTCCGGCTAGGATATAAAGGAATAAATGCAGACATTGGCGCAGCATTAGGAACGATAATCCTCTGGCCCATCTCTAATTTTGAGGCATCGCGCAGATTATTGGCTCGGGCGATATCTTCAATATCGACATCGTACATCTTGCTAATACGCCAAGTCGTCTCACCCGGACCAACTTCATGAGTAATTGTGGAACGATATCCTGCGGGCTCTTCTCCCTTTGGCAATCTAGGTATGGTACTGACCTTTTCGTATGTCGGAAGGGCTACGCAAGAAGAAAGTAAGGGAAAAACCAAAAGAATCAATAAAGCTTTAATGTATCCTCTCATCATATTTTTATTTTCTTTTCATTGGTTGAATTTTTATTATACCATAAATTGCATTAGTTAGATATATATTATCAGCAGAATAAATATCAGCCTCATGTAATACACATTCACTTAAGAGGCTCTTTGCGGTTGCAAAAAGATAACGCCTGTAAACACCATTTAATAATCCGCAAGACAAAGCTGGCGTATAAATTTTTGAATCTTTCTCAATGAAAATATTGGATATTGCGCCTTCTGTAATCTCACCCTTTTCATTTTTAAAAATACAATCGAAATATCCCTTCTTTCGATACTGGGCATGCTCGCTATTATAGAGGGCCCTCTTGGTTGTCTTATGAAAAAGAAAAGAATCTCCGGAATTAGTATATTTGCGAGAAAAGATTATCCTTTGTGGCCGAGACCCTAAATTGGTCAAATCCTGGCTGGTAAGACTAATATAGCCATCTCTAAAAAGTAGAAGTCGCAACTTATAATTCCTATCTCTTTTTAATTTTTTTATAAATCTTTTTATCTGGTATAAAATCTTTTCGGGCTTAAAGCAAAAATCAAAATACAAAGTTGATTCCTCAAGTCTTTCTAAGTGATATTCCAATAAAGCAATTTCACCCTGCCTTAAAACCATTGTCTCAATTAATTGAAAATCAAGAGAATCTTCCTTTAGAAAATCAGCCTTTAACAGGCACTCCTGCCATTCCCTCTCTGGTTTTGAATCCCAGATAATGCCGCTTCCTATTCCTAAATCAGCTAGTTTGTTCCTTCGGTCAATGCGCAGGGTCCTGATTGCTACATTAAACACTGCTTCTTTGCCTGGAGCAATATAGCCTATAGAACCTGTATAAACACCACGAAAAGTACTCTCAAGCTTATGGATAATTTCCATTGTTCTGATTTTAGGCGCTCCTGTAACAGAACCAGAAGGAAAAATATTCCTAAAAACCTCAAGCCAACTTAACCCAGATTCAAGATGAGACTTAACCGTGGATGTCATCTGCCACAAAGTATTAAGTTTCTGGATGTCAAAAATGCTAGTTGTATTAACACTTCCTGTTTTAGAAACACGACCTAAGTCATTACGCAACAAATCCACAATCATTATATTCTCAGCGCGGTCTTTATAAGAATTTTTCAAGCTAAAGGCATTAGCACAATCTCTCGATGCATCCTTACCCCTATTAATGGTGCCTTTCATGGGCCTTACGGTCATTTTCTGTCTTTTGCAACTGAAGAAAAGCTCAGGTGAGAGCGAAAGAATGTATTCAGCGTTATTTTTTATAAAAGCTGCATAAGACACCTTTTGATTCCTGCATAATTGTAGGAATAAGTTATAGACAGAACCACTAAATCTAAAATATTTTTTTATGGTGTAGTTTACCTGGTAGGTATGCCCACCTGCTATGTAGGACTTAATCTTGCTGATAGCTGCCTTATACTCGTTCTTTGTAGTGCTAAAACCTAAAGGCTGTAAGGTAAACTTTCCATTGAGCGTCTTAGGAAAATCTTCTCTTAATCTAAGGCTACAATTATCAAATTGTATTATCTTTGGCTTTCGATATACGCCAAACCACATCAAGACGCTATCTGATGTATCCAATCCTTTAAATCTTTCCTCAAAGGCAAAACTAGCTTCATAAGAAAGATAGCCGGCAATATGTAATCCCTGACGCAGATAGCTCTGGATCTTATCAAAGCAACTCTCTACATCTTCTAATCTCCTGGCAATTATCAAATCCTGCGGATCAGTAAAAAGCAGACTGCGCTGATTCTCTCTATCTCTTAAATCAGTCCAGAGTAATACACAATTTTCTTTTTTCTCTATAAGCGAGAGAAGCGTATTTAATTTATCTTGGCTTGGTTTCATACTAGAAAACCATACGGCTGTAATTAATCATGTGAATCTAGGAATTTCTTCATGTCAGAAGGCAAGGGACAATGCAGGGAAATTGTTCGCCTATCTTTAGGATGGCGAAAAGAGATGCCGCGTGCGTGCAACCCAAGACGTCTAAATTTAACATTAAAATCTCTGCCAAAAGCATATAGGCGTTCACCCAAAAGAGGGTGGCCGACATTGGCAAACTGTATTCTAATCTGATTAGTCCTACCTGTTAGGGACTGCACATTTACTAGGCTCCAGCCATTTCTCTCTTCTACTACCTTATAATGCAACAAGGCCCTTCTTTTAGATTTCTTTGGAATTGCTTGGATAAAATCTATGAGTGTTCCTTTTTTTCGCTCTAAGGTTCCTTTTATAAAAGCAAGATAGCTCTTGCTCACTTGTCTTTTTTTAAATTGCTCCATAACTAATGCCTGGCTCTTCTTGCCCTTAGCGAATACAACAATTCCAGAGGCATCCCTATCTATACGATGACAAGGATGCAAGCGATAGGATAAGTTATCCTCCTTGGCCTTTTTGTTCAATAGTTCAAGCAGACTCAATTTCCTCTCATTTCTTGCAGGGATTACTAACATACAGGGGGGCTTGTTAATCACAAGTAGGGAACTATCTTCATAAAGAATGCTATACATAGTAACTAAAAAGCTTCTGGCGCTACTCTTCTTTTCTTCTTATTGGGATGAGGCTAATCATGGTTTTGACAGCATCGGAGACATTTTCTAAAGTAAAAGGCTTGGTAATATAGTAGTCTGCATCTAATTCGTAACCTTTACGCAAACTGTCAAACTCATTTTTTGTAGAAATAATGATGACTGGCTGCCATTTTCCTGAAGGGGGGTTAGCGCGTAGCTGGCAAAGTACCTCAAATCCATTCTTCTTTGGCATATTAATATCAAGAAGAATTATATCCGGGCTAGTATCCTTTATCTTATTTAAGGCATCTTCGCCATCAGTTGCAGTAACAATATCATAACCTGCATCTTTTAAGTGCTTGCTTAATACTCCTAGAGCATCAGCTTCATCTTCAGCTATTAGAATTTTATAATTCATAACTATTTTATTGTAATATACATAGTTTGAAATTGCAAGAGGCAAAAAAAATAAGCCCCCAGCTATTTCCTTAGCCGAGGGCTTATAAACTCCACGAAAAATATTACCTCTTTGACTTTAGCTTCTCAATCGCCTCAGTAACTAATTTCCCTACGATATCCTTACAGCCTAAACCAAAGGCAATAGCAAAACCCAAACCTAAAGAAGAAAGAGTTATGATAACAATCCAAGTGAATACGTTAGCCCCAATCTGCAATTGCTCTAAGACAATAATTATAGAAAATATTATAACAATCATTTCTACAATTCTGCCGAGAAGTTGCGGTTGTTGTACTCCAGTATTGGAAGCAGCCGTGGTTATTGTCTTACCTAAGAAAGTAGCTAAAAACATCCCCAAAACAAGAATGAATATACTTATAATCACGTTAGGAACATAGAGAACAATGCGATTCAGGAGATCTGCAGCTACATCTAAACCCATAGCATTGATAGCTACCACAACAATAATCAGAAGCGCCAGCCAATAACAAAGTAATCCTACCAACTCTGACAATGAAGAGCCTATGCCTCCCTTGGCAAGAAACTTATTAACCCCCACTTGTTCTGCTGCCACATCCAATCTAACAACCTTCAATAGTTTAATTACAACATTCTTAATCAACCTAGCGATGAGCCAACCAACCAAAAGTATTAGAACTGTATAGAAAAACGAAGTCAGGAATCCGCCGATCTGAGTCAGCATCCCTTTTACTGGCTCAATAAAAACACCTTGCCACTGCATATCTACCTCCTGGTTAATAAAACAACATCTCTTACAGGCGAGCTTTTCGCCATAAATACTGATATATGTCCTTTTTTTTAATTTAGCATACAAAAAAATGTATGTCAATGAGCATTTCGAATTTTTAATTAAACTATTTTTTATGTATTCATTGACAAAGGAAGCAAAAAAGTATATACATATCTATATGAATAAACTAAAGACCACAATCAAAATCATAACCATATTAAGCCTCCTATCTCTAATAGTTCTACCTCTACTCCAAGAATCAAGGGCCGATACTACCAATTTAACCTCAGAACTTCCAACAAACAAGACAGAAAAAATCATTCTGGATAATGGTCTAACCATTCTTCTTAAGGAACTGCCTTCCTCTGAAATCGCCTGTATCGTAGCCTTGATCAAATCCGGTAGCGCAAGAGAAGCAAGGTTCTTAGGTAGCGGTATAGCCCATCTTTGCGAGCACATGCTCTTTAAAGATGATCCTGAAAATCCTAAAAGTGAAATAGCCAAACAGGTGAGCCTTCTGGGCGGTACAATAAACGGTTCAACCTCCTATGACTGGACAAGTTACCAGATCAGCCTGCCAAAAGAAAATTTACTAGCTGCCTTAGAGCTATTCTATCAATTCTTGATGAAGGCTCAATTTCAGCAAGAAGATTTAGAGAAAGAAAAACAAGTCGTATTAAAGGAAATTAACTTAGGCAAAGACAATCCCCATAAATTATTATGGAATCTACTGCTGCAGACGACATTCAACAACCATCCTTATCGCTATCCAATTATAGGCTATGAAAATCTATTAAAGAGACTAACACTGGCGAATCTAAGAAAATTCTACAAACAAACTTATGTGCCGCAAAATTTGATTATAAGTATTTCAGGAAGCTTTGACAGAAAACAAATTAAAAATAGAATCCAGGATCTATTTGGCAAAGATGAAATGGGCCCAATACAGTCTAAGTACGATATCGTCGAACCGCAACAGAACACCATGCGGCAAGTCCTAAAAGATTTGAAAGCAACAACTTTTGGTTATGCTGCCTTAGGCTTTCGTTCTGTGAGCATCCATGAAAAAGATCTCTATGCCCTTGATTTATTGGCCTCGATCCTGGGCGAAGGAACAAGTTCGCGTCTAAATCAAAACCTGAAAGAAGAAAAGAAACTTGTTTACTCAATAGATGCATTAAATTATACGCCAAAAGATCCGGGACTATTTGTCATAACATTTACAAGCGAGCCGGAAAACCAAGACAAGGCATACGATGAAATTCTAAAAGAAATAGAAAATATCAAAGAGTTTGAGGTAAATAAAGAAGAATTAATCAGGGCAAAACAATCTATCAAAAGCGGTTTATTGTTTCGACTTGCGGCTTGTGAGAATCTTGCCACATCAAGTGCACATAATGAAGCAACCTTAGGCGACCCTGATTTCGACGAGGAATACATTAGAAAGATTGAAAACATAACGAGTCTTGAGGTTCGCAATGCAGCTCTAAAATATCTAAATTCCTCCTCCCTTAGCTTCCTCCGTGTTATACCTCAAGACAAAGAAAAATGCGAAAAAACTATTCCAAAATCAGCAACAGAAAAACAAGAAATAAAAAGAATTGAATTAGACGGCGGCCTAAGAATCCTATTGTTAGAAGATGATCGCCTGCCAATAGTAAACATCAGAGTAGCTTTCCTGGGCGGACTCTTAGCAGAGAATAATAAAAATAATGGTATTTCCGATCTTACTTCCAAGCTCCTGCTCAAAGGCACAAAGACAAAAAGCGCATTTGAAATATCAAGATTAATGGAATCCTGGGGTGGTAATATCAGCTCCTTCTCCGGCAATAATTCATTTGGCATCTCAATTGAGGTACTCAAGGAAAATACTGAAAGTACATTAAAGCTTGTTTCTGAAATAATCCTCTCCCCTGCCTTTGACGCTGTAGAAATAGATAAAGAGAAAAATCTCAACTTAGCACAGTTAAAAAGACAGAGAGAAGATATATTTACCAGGGGCTCGCTCCTTTTAAAAAAAGAAATATATCAAGACCATCCATATTCCATGAACGCGTTGGGAACGCAAGATTCAATAGCAAGCTTGAATCGAAAAAGCATTCTAGACTTCTATAAACAACATATAAGAAAACCAAACATAGTTATTAGTGTCTTTGGCGATATCGATAATCAGCGCACATTGAAACTTATAAAAAATCTTTTTGCCAATCTAGACAATAAAGTCGTATCTTTTACTGCTAAAGAAAGAATAATGCCGCTTAAAAACAGCATCACTAATTTTGATATACTAGAGAAGGAACAGTCGTTGTTTTTGATTGGATTTCCTACCTGCAGCCTGAAAAATCCTGACAGGTATGTACTGGATATTATTTCTGAAGTTCTTTCTGGGCTTGATGGCAGGCTGTTTAGGAATATTAGAGAGGAACTCGGTATTGCCTATGCCTTAAGCGCGGACAATGCAAATCTTCTGGAGGCTGGACACTTCCTCTTTTATGTGGCAACGACAAGCGAAAATCTAAAAAAAGCGCAAGAAAAAATCTGGCAGGAAATCAACTCCCTAAAAAAGAAAGGTATAGACGAAGAAGAGCTAGAACGCGCCAAAAGAAGCCTGACCGGAAAGATGAAAATCTCTCTGGAAGCCAACGCTGCGCTTTCTTGGCATGCGATATTAGACGAATTATATGGCTTGGGATTCTTAAATTATAAGGATTATGAAAGCCGCTTAAATTCAATCACGACTAAAAAGGTTAAGAATATCTTAAATAAATATTTCAATGATAATTTTGTGGAAATATTTATAACCCCTACTTCTTTCTTCCCTGAACCAGGGCCAGCTAAGGGCTTATCTTTCAGGCACTAACTAATCTGTCTCTCCCAGCCAGATTTTCCTAAATTCCCGGTTAATCGCCAACTTCTGCTTGTAATCTAAATCTTTTTCAGACTCTCTAGAGTCAGAAGAAGTCTTATATTTTTGCAAGATCTCTGAGGTAAACTCAGAAACACTTAAGATACATGCCCCCAAACCCCTAATAAAAAAACACAGCTCCTTATCATCTGAGACAACAACAATCCTTCGCCTAGAGTCAGATCGCTCAACAAGGCTCTTGATTTTATTATCAGCATTCAAACTCTTAGAAAATAGAATTTGGAAATCTCGGCGTGGACTTAAACCCTGCCCATCTTCACAACCGTCAAATACAATGGTAATCTTCTGCTTCTTCAAGCTAGGGCTTAGCCTTAGCATCTGAATTAAACCCAGTCTGCCATGTTTTAATTTTCTATCGCTAAGATGGGAAACCTGCTTTAAGATATTATAACCGTCGAGTATGTAATGTAAGGACATAGACTATGCCTCCGGCTACGCCTACTATTACTAAGAAAAGGAAGGAAATCAAAGAAATAGAAACAGCAATTTCTGAAGGAATAAAGACCTTTGAGAAAAAGAGTACTGCCGATGCATCCCTTAATCCCAAACCGCCGATAGTAATAGGAATCGTGGATATGACTTGAATAATTGGCACAATAACAAAAAAATAAATAACTTTGGTATTAGCCCTAAGCGATAGGGCAATTAAATAGAATATTATGACAAGGGTTCCTTGAATTAATAAAGAGATTAGAAAATTCCTAAACAAGACTCCCTTTTTATCCCTAAAAAGACTTAAGGCATTAAAAATCTTCAACCAGACAGCCTCTATCTTTTTTAATCGCAATAATCTTAAAAAGGCACAGAATTTCTCCGATATATACCTTGAGAATAAAAGCAAGGAGATAAAAATAAAAATACTAGCAATAAAAAGGATAATCCAACCTATGAGCGGACTATTAATGTAGGAATGGCCAAATGCATAGGATAATATGGCAATAAATGTTACAGCCAAAAATCCGCTGAGTCTGTCCAATATTACTGTTGCCACAATCTTACTTGCCTCTTTGGTATGTGAAAAAAGAGAGTAGGCCCTGGCAACATCTCCACCAATGGTACTGGGTAAAATCATATTAAAAAAAAGACCGCCAGAAAAAGCTGTAACAATCCTAGATAAGGGTGGCCTCAATTCTAAGGCATGCAATAACATCTGCCAACGCAAGATCCCAAAAAAATAAAGCGAGATAAACAGAAGAAATGATGCGAGAAAAAATAAAATATCACATGTACTAATAATTGAAAAAACCTGGACGAAATTAATCTTCAGAAAGAGAAAACCAAGGATTAAAGAAGTGACTACTAAGCGTATTAGGATAGAGATGGATGTTTTCAATATTTAATTATAAAATTTTGGGCAGAAAATGCTGCCTGCGCACCATCAGAACAAGCAGTTACTACCTGCCTTAGGTCCTTACTCCTGGCGTCGCCACAAGCAAATATACCTTCTTCTGAAGTACGCATCTGGTTATCGACAATAATAAATCCCTTATCATCAAGCCTAAGCAGCCCCTTCACTAAGTCGGTATTGGCGATTATGCCAACAAAAATAAATACTCCATCGCAGTCAATTCTCGCCTTTTTATTATCCAAAACATTCTTAATTACAAGGGCGTTGACTCGATCCTTACCTTCTATAGCAACGGGAATGCTATTTAGGAGGAATTCACAATTTTTAACCTGTCTTAATTTTTCCTGCAATATTGATACTGCTCTTAATCTATCTCTGCGATGCGCAAGATATAGTTTCTTAACAAAACGACTCAAAAATATCGCCTCTTCTACTGCGGCGTTTCCACCTCCAATTACAACAACTGTTTTATCCTTGAACATAGGGCCATCACAAGTTGCGCAATAAGAAACACCTTTGGCTAAGAATTGCTCTTCCCCTTCTATGTTGAGTTTTTTCGGGCTTGCGCCTGTGGCTATTATTAAGGAACGCGATTTAAATTCTCTATCATCACAAGTTATCTTAAAAACCTTGCCCTCTTTGGACTGATTAAGCCTAGTAATTTTCTCAACCCTACCTGTCTGTACATCAACCCCCAAATTACTAACCTCACTTTTTATAGCATCAATTAAATCAGCTGGCAATGTCCCTTGAGGAAAACCAGGGTAATTATCCAGCCGGTCGGTAAGCATAATTTGGCCGCCAATTAAATGCGATTCAAATATTTTAATTTTTAAACGCGCCCTGGCTGCATAGAGGGCTGCGCTAAGACCTGCCGGACCTGCTCCAACAATAATACAATCAATAACTTCGTTTACTTCATTCACATTAACCTCTTGCTTTTAAATCTCTCGAGAAAGCACTGTAAGAACGATCAAACCTACTCTCAGCCTCGGCTGAGAAAAAGCAACCTGGAATTTCGCCGTTTTCAAGATGATACCTTACGCACTCACAACAGAGGCCTTTTCGTGAACAAGATCCATATGTGCAAGTACAATTTTTCAGATTTATAGAATTATTAGGACATTTCTGACTCATTCCTTCACCCTTACTTTGCGATTATTTTCGTCTACGTAGACTACCCTAGGCGTTGTCTTAATCTTTCCAATCTCATTATTGGGAATAAGATAATAGGTAATGATTATAACCTCGTCTCCTTTTTTACCACTCTTTGCAGCTGGACCGTTTAAGATGACGCTACCGCTTCCTGATGCAGCAGCAATAACATAGGTCTGAACTCGACTTCCATTTGCTAGATTGAGCACATCCACCTTTTCTCCTTCAACGATATCAGCAGCTTCAAGTAAATCCTTATCTATCGTAATACTGCCTTCGTAGTAAAGCTGTGTCTCGGTAATCCGGACGCGATGAATTTTACTTCTTGCGATTTCTCTATACATTTCTACCTCATATCTTTTTGCTGACTAATTCATAAGTTTTTCGGGCGATAATCAACTCTTCATCCGTAGGTATAACCAATATTTTTGTCCCTGCTTTTTTAAAAAAAACATTAAGGGCGACTCTAACCTTTTTTATTATATCTGGATTATTCTCACCAATGCCGCCGGTAAAAACAATCGCGTCTGCTCCACCTAAGATTCCAAAATAAGCGCTGATATATTTTTTCAGGCGGTAGATAAATATATCCAGGGCTAGTTTTGCTCGACTATTGCCTTTGGAAGCCGCCTTCTTTATCTGCCTTAAATCATTACTTATTCCTGAGAGTCCTTTGAGGCCGCTTTCTTTGTTTAGTATGTGTTCGATTCTCCCCAGCGATACTCCTAATTTCTTTTTCAAGAAAAATATTAAGGCCGGATCTATATCTCCGCTCCTAGTGCCCATGAGCAGGCCTTCTAAAGGCGTAAATCCCATACTCGTATCAATAGAACGGCCGGCTTTGACTGCGGCAATACTTGAGCCGTTTCCTAAATGGCAGGTAATCAATTTCAGTTTGGATAACGGCTTGCCAAGAACACCTGCTGCTTTAACTGCAACATACTCATGGCTTGTGCCATGAAATCCATATCTGCGTATGCCAAATCGACGGTAATAACTAAAAGGAAGTCCATACATATATGCGTATGCAGGCATGGCCTGATGAAATGCTGTATCAAATACAGCAACCTGCGCAACAGAGGGTAAAATTTTAGCACAGACCTTAATACCTGTGATGTTAGCCGGATTATGAAGAGGTGCTAAGCTAGATAAGCGCTCTAACCTTACTAAAACTTTCTTTGTTATTATCTGTGGTTTTCTAAAGTTCTCTGCCCCATGTACTACACGATGCCCTATCGCATCAATGTCTTGCCTATCTTTTAATATCTTCTCTAAGGCCTGCTTATGATTCTTTATGCGGCTTTTTTTCTGGCCGATTCTTTCAACCAAACCTTTTTTCAGGAGCTTCTCACCCGGTATAGCAAAAAGACTATACTTAATTGAGGAAGAACCTGAATTGAGAACAAGGATCCTCATAATCTTCTTATCTCTTCCCATCTGACTTCTTTTTTGAGCGAATTGCTGTAACCGCAACGCAATCGACTATATCATCCACTGAGCATCCCCGCGATAAATCAGAACAAGGAAAATTCAGTCCTTGCAAGATAGGTCCGATAGCCCTGGCATTAGCCAGGCGCTGGACTAATTTATAACCAATATTACCGGCTTCTAAGTTAGGAAAAATCAAAACATTCGCCCTGCCTTTAAGTTTGCTGTTAGGATATTTTATCCTAGAGACTTCTGGAACAATGGCGCTATCTACTTGCATTTCCCCATCCACAAGGAGTCCTGGCGCTTTCTCTTTTACGAGCTCTGTGGCCCTTCTTACCTTTTGTACCAGCCGACCTACTGAGGAACCCCGCGTAGAATAACTTAACATAGCTACTCGTGGCTTAATCCCAATAACATCTCTGGCAATCTGGGCAGTACAGATAGCAATATTGGCTAATGTATCAGAGGAAGGATCTGGTACGATCCCGCAATCAGCAAAGATAAATATACCTGCTTCACCATACTTACAGTCAGGAATGGCTACTATAAAAGAACTAGAGGCAATGCTAAAGCGTTTATCAACCCCTAGGCAATAAATTGCCGCGCGTGCAACATTAGGAGTGGTGTAATGAGCTCCGGCGACAAATCCATCAGCCTCGCCATTCTTCACCATCATTGCAGCGTAATAGAGCGGATCACTCACTATTTTTACTGCATCTAGCATAGATATGCCTTTTTGTCTGCGCAGCTCATAAAAGGTATTAGCAAACTTCTTGATTTTATTCTTACTTAATTTCTTCTTTTCTAATAACAGGACGCGTGCGATCTTCTCTTTGTTTATAATCCTGACAGCCTTTTGCACACGAGATTCACCAGCTTCAGGTAAAATTATTTCTGACCTTATTCCCTTTGCCTTGTCTCTTAAGAATCGCTCAATCTGCATATCAACTACACCCCATAATTCTATCCATATCCAAATACTGTTTTGCCATATCCACTGCAATAGCTATCTTCTCTTTATCCCCAGGTCCAATCTTAACAGTAATGCTATTTACAATAGAGGCGACTGAATATGTGTCTCTCTTGGATAGTAATACCGGTATCTTTGCCTCGGTCAATTGTTTCATTATACTATTTGCGGGGACGAATCCACCCGTAAGAATAAAACCCGAAATCTTTATGCCTTTCTCTCCATCAGCATGAGTCGCTTTAAGAGCAGCTGATAGAATATCCTCGCGGTCACCCGGCGTTATAACCAACATCTCATCTTTAAAATATTTAAGTGCATCTATAGCCTGCATCGCGCCTACTATTATCCGTTCAATCCTTCTTTCTAAGAAACTTTCACCCAAAAGCAATTCAAAATTAGCCTCTTCTATGATTTGCTTTACAGTGCAGGAACTTAATATCTTATTATAAGGCATAACGCCCAATACATCTACTCCCTTTCTTTTAAGCCCCTTGCGTATAAGGCGATTTATTTTATCATACTTTTCAGGCAAAACTTTATTAATAATTACTCCTGCTACGGAGACTTTCTCTCTATCAAAAAGTGACTTATTAAGGACTATCTCATCAATCGGCCGTCCCAGGCCACCACTTGAGACAATGATAACCTTAGACTTAAGCATCTTAGCTACTTTGGCATTCGAATGGTCAAAGACAGAACCTACGCCAGCATGTCCTGTGCCTTCAATAATCATCATCTTCCTGTCTTTGGATACTCTCTTGAACGCCTCCTTTATCTTACGTTCAATTACCTTGCGTTGGGGATTTGTTATATAATCTTCAGTAAAACCTCTCTCTACTGCTACAGGGCTTGTATCCTTAAGACCACATCTTATGCCGCATGATTTTAATGTTCTCTCTATGAGTAAGGAATCCTCATCAATCTTATCCCCTTCCTCTTCTAAATATCTCTGACCGATTGGCTTGATAAAGCCCAATTTTTTTAAGCGCTCTTTTAGATTACACATCAGACCTAAGGCAACAGTGGTCTTGCCATCATTCTGCTGTGTAGCGGCAATAAAAATCCTTTTCATGATAAATTATTAGACTTAAGCGAGAAACTTATCCATTTTTATCTTTAATTGCTGCTTTGATAAAACGCCGACAACCTGATCAATAACTCTGCCGGCTTTAAAAAACAAAAGTGTAGGAACAGACATGATTGAATATTTAGTAGCAACATTCTGTGCCTCCTCTACATTTACTTTAGCAACCTTGAAGCGACCTTTATATTCCTCGGCCAATTCTTCAATAATTGGTGAGACGATTTTACAGGGGCCGCACCAGGTGGTATAGAAATCTACCATGGCTGGTTTCTCCCCTTCTAATATCTCTTTCTGGAAATTATTATCATCAAGATGGAGCAAACTCATGGAAACCCCCTTTTAAAATGACAACATAAATTATCTGGTTAATAAATAATTGGTTACACTTTAAAGGAATTGTAGAAAAATATAATAGCACAAGCTTAGGCTTTATTCAATAACTATAAGCTGTTATTATCGTTATGATCTTAACTTAAAGATTGGGCGATTTGATATCTTTGCGTGAGCCTACTGATTGGCCGCAACGGACAATCAAAAAGAGTGCCGCTGGGTAAAAGAACTCTTAATTATTGCCTTTTTCTTTTTGTCTTCTTCTATAATCATCTAATAATTTCTGTATGTCAGTATCTGCAGATTTTACGACTTGAGTAAAGATAAAAATCAACACGGAAAGTTGCCAATAATCCTCAGGTGCAGTAATCAGACCTGTATGAACGTCCTCTTCTCTTTGCAGCTTATCACGGTAGTAGGAAATCGCCTTCTCTAATTCACCTTCATAAACATCCAGCGAATATGTTTTATTATTATATTTTAACGACGGGAATTTTATACCCCTTATAATCAAGAAATTAGTTAAAATCCCCTGGCTGAGATTAAACTCTTTTTCAAAATCAAACCCTCCGAATTGAGGTGAATGGGATGGCAAGATAAGCGATGGCTTATCAACTACAACCTCGCCTTTTCTAACTACTGTATCTCCCGCATTTATGGAAGATTTTGAAAGAAATACATATGGCAGATGCGTTGTGCTAAAGGTTTGAAGGTCCTGAACGCGCGGTCTTATAATCTCTGTATTCTTAAGGGCCTCATCCCACATACCTCGTAAGTCCATATCTAACCTCTTTAACGACGCCTGCTCTTGACCAGGAGTCTTAATATCTCAATATAGAGCCAGATAAGAGTAACCGTAAGACCAAATGCGCCATACCATTCCATATATTTTGGTGCGCCTAATTTAGAACCCTGTTCAATAAAATCAAAATCTAATACCAAATTCAACGCAGCAATAACAACAACAAAAAGGCTAAAGCCTATACCGATGGGACCACTTGAATGAATAAATGGAATGCTGACTCCAAAAAAACCTAAGATTATTGTAGCAAAATAAACTAAGGCGATACCCCCTGTTGCAGCTACTACGCCTAATTTAAAATTCTCACTTACCTTTATAAGGCCTGATTTATAGGCAAAAAGTAGACTAAATAGTGTGGCAAACGTCAAAAAAACTGCCTGGATAACAATTCCCGGATATTGCATTTCAAATATGGCAGATATACCACCCAGCGCTAAACCCTCAAGCAAGGCATAGACTGGAGCAGTTACTGGTGCCCATTCCTTTTTAAAAACTGTCACCATAGCAACAATAAAACCGCCGATTAGGCCCAATATCATCAAACCACTTGCTTGCGCAGCTCTTTGCCAGACAAAATTAGCGCTCATGACTAACAAAAAGAGTAAAATAAATGTCCTATTTACTGTCCCGTTAATAGTCATGCTCGTGGCAGCATCTAAGCGTCGAACCGCCTTAAACGCATTGGTGTTTAACGCTGGATTTGCCGTGCGCATCATTTTTTTACCCCCCCTTTTTTATTCAAAACGCCCTTTCTTTAATAAAAGAAAAGGGCGCTTGAAAATATTATAGGTAACTATCAAGTTACTCTTTTTTATCCATTGGCTGTCCGCAGCAACTCTTTACTTCGCAGCTAGTTCCCTCTTTTAGCTCCTCTTTACCGCAAGCTCTACACACATAGGTTGCCTTCTTTTTCTCTTCTGGTTGACAACTTCCACAGCCCATCGCTACCTCCTTTAAACTATTACTACACTTCTAGATAAACTTATTTTACTCCAAGCCCAAGCCTGATGCAAGTAATTTCTGTTAACTCTCTCTATGAAAGATATTCGATTATTGCCTTAGAGGCCTTTTTTGCCATACCCATTGCCTCAATTACCGTTCCTTCTCCTCCCACAATATCACCACCTGCAAAAACTCTCCTTACCGAAGTCTCCATAGTAATAGGGTTAACTACTAAATCTGAATATTTATCTACTTCTAAACTCGGCGTAACGCTGGTCAATACCCTGTTAGCCTTAAGGCCTACAGCAATAATAACCAAGTCACAATCTACATTGAACTCGCTGCCTTCAATCGGAACAGGCCTTTTTCTGCCTGAGCTATCAGGTTCACCTAGTCTGCATTTTTGACAAACCATCTCTTTAATATAACCGCGCTTATCGCCTCTAAATTCCAAAGGTTTGACCAAGAACTCAAAGCCCACGCCCTCTTCCTTTGCATGTTCAATCTCAGGCCGCCTTGCCGGCATCTCAAGGTCTGTGCGCCTATAGAAAATTGATGTATCAGGCCTGATGCTATTTATGCTCTGCAATCTCAATGCGACTCTTGCAGAATCCATGGCTGTATTTCCTCCTCCGATAACTATCACCTTTTTCCCTATATTAACAGGGGTGTGGAATTCAGGAAACTTAAATGCGGACATAAGATTGACCCTGGTTAAAAATTCATTTGCAGAGTAGACATTACACAAATTTTCTCCTTTTATACCCAAAAAAGAAGGTACGCCTGCCCCTAGTCCTAAAAATATAGCAGAATATCCTTCTGATAAAAGCGCATCTAGTGTCTTTGCCTTTCCCACAATAAAATTAGGTATAATATCTACGCCTAACTTCTTAAGATAGGTTATCTCAAAATCAAGGATATCTCTTCCTAGCCTAAAAGGAGGAATTCCATACTGAAGCACGCCTCCTGGCTTATGAAGACTCTCAAAAACAACTACCTTTATACCCCTCTTTGCCAGCTCTCCTGCTGCGCAGAGTCCTGCCGGACCTGAACCTACTACGGCTACTTTCTTGTCTTTAAATTTTTTATCTTTTGTCTTTCTCACATCAGGCTCAATGCAATTTTTAATTCCATAATCACCCACAAATCTTTCTAAAAAGTGTATATTAATTGCCTCGAGGGAAGCGAACGGCAGACCTTTCTTAGTCAAGACACAGGCCTTTCTGCACTGATACTCGGCAGGACAAACCCTTCCGCAAACAGAAGGGAAATTGTTCTTTTCGCGAATTGTAAAATAAGCTCCCCTGTAATCCTTCTGTGTAATCTGGTAAATGAATTTCTTTATATCTATTTCTACGGGGCATCCGGCAATACAAGTCGGCTTCTTGCACTGAAGACAGCGGCTAGCCTCAAGAGTCGCCTCTTGTTCAGAAAGCCCTAAGATAACCTCATTGAAATTGGTTATTCTCTTCGCTCTATCTAATTCTTTTGAACCTACTGGATCTTTGTTCATAATTTAGAAAGTCTACAAATATGTTTTTCTTTTTCTTCGTATATCCTATTTCTCTTTTTTAACTCATCCCAGTCTATTAGATGCGCATCGAATTCTGGCCCGTCAACGCAGGCAAATTTCACTATATTATCAACGCTTACCCGGCAACATCCGCACATGCCGGTTGCATCCAGCATCAAGGTATTTAAAGAAACCATTGTTCTGACGCCAAACTCTTTGGTTACAGAAGATGCTATCTCCATCATCGGGATAGGGCCGACAGCATAAACTAAATCAAACTTAGCTTTGCTGAGTATATCTTTTAAAACATCAGTCGTAAAACCTTTTCTTGAATAAGAACCGTCATCGGTAGTTATGTGAATTTCATCAGAAATTCCTCTTAACTCCTCTTCCAAAAACAATAGATCTTTTGTCCTTGTACCCAAAATAGTAACTATATAATTTCCTTCCTCTTTTAATCTTTTCGCCACAGGATAGATCTCCGCAATGCCCACTCCTCCCGCCACTAGAATTACCTTTCCATAGTTTTTAATTTCTGTTGCGCATCCTAAGGGACCGACTAAGGCATAAACCGAATCGCCTTCATTTAGATTTCCTAAAAGCTTGGTAGAATACCCTGCCTCCTGAAAGATTAAAGTAATTTCCTCATTTTTTGCATCTACTACAGTAAGGGGAATCCTCTCACCTTTAGCCTTAACCATGACCACTATGAATTGGCCAGGCTTCACACAAGAAGCAATATGAGGGCTTGAAATCCTCAAGCTAATAATTCTATAATCCTTATTATCTATTAAGGTTTTCTTGGCTTTTATTTTCATAATATCCTCAGAAAAAATATTATACCATAAATATGAAAGCTGCAATAGAGTCAGAATAAACAAAAATGACGTCCTCATGTTAAACGGACGCCATCTTTCTGCTACTTTTTATTATACTTAGCAACAGCTCTATGCCAAACTAATCCAGCAAATCCTCAAACATCTCTTCATGTTGAACTTCTTCTGCTAAGATATGGCAGGCAAGCTGATATGTGACGTGGTCTTTACCTTGGGTCTTGTTGGCGATTTTCTGATAGACATCAATTGCCCCGGCCTCAGCATCTGTAACTACATTAATAATACTCTTATAATCAGAGGTACTTTTAGGTGGCCTTGGATAGGGAGCATTTGCATTTTTTTCAAGTTCAGCTATATTGGAAAGTGGCAGGCCCCCTAATTCCTGGATCCTATCTGCAAGCTCACTCGCATGCTCAGCTTCATCCTTGGCAATCTTTTCTAGAAATTCAGCCATATCCTCATATCCTAGCCCAGTCACAGTCTCTGCCATGTATTTATAGGAATATATCGCCAACCATTCATCAGCATAAGCCCTGTTTAAATCATTGATCAATTCCTTAACATCAACTCCTGAAATCTTTGATCCTTGCTTACCCATGACTTACCTCCTATTTAGTCAAGTTTCTGTTAATAAACGCAGTGATTGATCCTAACCCGTCTACATGATACCAGTAAGTCTGACCTCCTCTTTGCATTTGTAAGGGCTCATCAATACCTGGACCATAGAGATATTTGGCTTGGAGAGTATTGGTTCCATCGTATTCTGCAATGATGTCTTCGTTATCATAGACGTATCTAGTAATAGTACCATTGACATTCTTCTCTATTCTTCTTCCTAAGCCGTCATATGTATAGCTCACGGCCAACGGTCCACTCTCCACGGAAACTAATTGGTTCTCGACGCTGTAGGTATACGTGGTAACGTCTGAAGGAATTGATTTATTTGCCTTGCTCGTTAGGTTGCCGTTGTCAAAGAACAAAAAGATTTTGTTTACAACTTAGCTATAATAGAAGAGTTACGTAAAACGTCTGTGATCCTTTATGTAAAGCGTCTGTGATCTATGATATTATAGTTTGAAGAAGCGTCGCCCTTAGTTTTGCTATTCTATTCCATAGAATTTGCGCTGTGCCTGTTTGGTTCGTTATGTTCGTTATTGCGATTTTTGGGTTAGGTTAAAACTAGTCTTTAAAATCCAAAATATCTATAAAATAAAAATGCTGATGCTCCATGAATTAAAACAAAAAGAAGAAGGCTTATTATTTTAATGTATTTATTCATCGTGCTATTAAAATAAATACTTAGCAGATTCCAGTAAATAAAAATTGCAAAATAGACAAAAGCATAGGACTTACTTATTATCCCAATCAATAAAGGAGGGCCCATCAAAAATATAAAGAGATAAAGATTTATATCTATTATTTCTTTTTGACTAAGATAAGCTAAAATTATTAGAATAATACTTACCAAAGAACCGACCAGCAATGATTTCGTTATTTTATTTTTTTTCATTGTCAATACTCCATTTATTTTAGAAATTCTAAATATGGATCTATCTTTTTCTTAAGTTCTTTATTCTCTGGTCTTTCTTTAGCGCGATTTATTATTTCTTCGACAATTTTTAGCTTATCAGAGTCTTGAGTATTAGCATCTTTTAATTTCTTATACTCTTCTTTTGTCATTTCTTGCCGCAATGTTTCGGCGACCTCTCCTCTTAATTTCTTTGGTATAGAAGGGACGGATTCTTCAATTTTGTTGCTAATTACCTTTTCAATTACTTTATTTCCAATTTGGCACTGATAAATATCCTATCGAATCCTCCTGCAAGAACCTACCGATACTTGCATCATAGTACCTCGCCCTGTAATAGTAAAGTCCACTCTCAGGATCAAGTTCTCTCCCTGTATATGTGTAAGGGTTTATCAAAGAGCCAGTCTCAGCCTTGATATTTCCGAAGGAGTCGTAAAGGTAGGTCTGGACTTATTGTACATCCAAATTCCTAATAGTGCCTTCTGTTGTATCTATCACCTGAGTTCCTTCGGGCGGCTCAAAAATAAATTCATCATCCGGTATTCGAATATTAAATTCGAAATTTCTAAAGACTTGAGACATTATTTCTTCACCCTGTTTATCATATGATGATACTTTGCGAACTACTCCATTTTCTGCATCTATAAAGACTCTGATGATATAAGGTGCCTCAGAGTCACGAGCCTTAACAAGCTTATTAGGCATGCCCTCTAAAATGCATACCTGATGACCATTAAAATTATCAGTTTTTACATAGCGAATGTTCGCCATATCTACATATGCAGAAGTTATACCATATTTTTTTTGGAACTCTCTATCAATAATCTTTAAATCTTCCCGAAATGCAATTTTTATCAATGGGATATACATCCATTTAACCTTCCCATTACTGACGAGTAAATCTTTTTTTTCTCCTTTGAATGACAAATTTGTTTCTTGTTTAGTTAAGTTTGGTTGTTTAAACTTTATCTTACCTTCTAAAGTTTGTTCTTTTTCCTTCTTTATTATCTTCATTGTAAAATCTGCCTTATAGCTTTCGATTCTTTTATGTTTTTCTGATATATCATTAAGAATTCTATCGGTTGTTAATTTACTAATATTGCTTTTACAAGAGCAAATTGGTACTATCAATATAATAGCGATTAAGATATTTAGTATGCTGTTTTTTTGCTTCTTCTTTAGGTGATAATTATCTGTCATTTTTCTTTCTCCTTAACCTCCATAGGTCTCTCGATCTCTATCTGTTTTGTCCCAGTTACTTTTATAGGACGAATATCTGTAGTGGGTTTTGTAATTGAGCCCACATCTTTATCAACTACAGCCAATACGCGCTTAGTAATCGGATCAACAACTAAAAGTGCATCCACTTCTTGTCCTTTAGGGATTGTGCCAGCAAATTCATTTACCGAATTAAATATATCACTTGCTAATCGCCAATCTGTATACCAATTCGCTATATCTTCTGCTGCACCTAAAACTCCTCCCACAGCATTTCCAAAGTCCTATCTTCTTTGAAGCCCAAATGGATCAATAAAAATTAAAGGGTTATTAAGACTGTATAAGTAGCCATTAAAGGTTTGGGGAAGCTTAGCTAGTCCAAAGAGTTGATCTTCCTGCAAGAACCTACCGATACTTGCATCATAGTACCTCGCCCTGTAATAGTAAAGTCCACTCTCAGGATCAAGTTCTCTCCCTGTGTACGTGTAAGGGTTTATCAAAGAGCCAGTCTCAGCCTTGATATTTCCAAAAGAATCATAAAGATATGTCTGGACCACTGTACCTGTATCATCAGTAAGCGCAGTGATTGACCCTAAGCCGTCTACATGATACCAGTAAGTCTGACCTCCTCTTTCTATGTTCAAGGGCTCATCAATACCTGGGCCATGAAGGTATTTGGCTTGCAGAGTATTGGTTCCATCGTATTCTGCAATAATGTCTTCATTATCATAGATATATCTAGTAATAGTACCGTTTACATTCTTCTCGATTCTTCTTCCTAAGCCGTCATATGTATATTGAACAGATGTTGAATTTGGAAAATCTATGCTGATTAACTGATTTCCCAGGTTGTAGATATAGCTTGTTGTTTCTAATGTAGACTTGTTAGTTTTGGAAATTAGGTTTCCATTATCATCATAAGTATAAGTATATTCATCATCTTCTAAGAGCCTATTGGCATCATTATAGGTATAACTTGCCGGATTGCGGTTGCCTACTGAGTCATAGGCATAGTTTTCAGCTGGATTCTCAGGTTGAGGATGAGCAGCATTAGTTAAACGATAGATGTCATCATAGGTGTAGTTGTGAGTACCGTCATTATCAGTCATGGTTAATCTATTACCAGCATTATCATAGGTATAGGAGTAAGAATCCAAGGAAACTAACCTGCTTGCTAAATCATAGGCGTAGCTGGAGCTTGTTCCGTTAGCCAAGTCTAAACCTGTTCTTCTGGAAAGCTCATCATAGTTAAAATGAGCGAGGTTTTGATCTAGGGCATCTGTGATGTCAATGAGGCGGTTGAGTGAATCATAGACGTATTTTGTAACAATAGACTCAGGATCAGTTAAGGTTAAGCGATTGGAATTCTTGTCATAGGCGTAAGAGATAATTGTTCCTGGTTGATGACCTAAATCAAGTGTAGTTGAGGCTTCTATTCTTGAGGCCAGGTCATAGGTTAAGCTTAGCGATGAATCTGGTGTAGTTAGTGAGGTAAGGTTATTTACAGAGTCATAATCATAGGTTACGTTTAAACCTGTTCCAGATTTATTAGTAAGGCGGTTTATGTCATCGTAGGCAAAGGTTATTGTATCAGCATTAAAGTCTGTAGTGGTTTCGAGGTTGCGATTTAAATCATAGGAGAAGGCTTTAGTCTTGCCTAGAGCATTGGTTATTGTTTTAAGCTGGTTAATTTCATCATAGGTGAAGGTAGTCTCTTTTAGATTAGCGTCAATTATCTTCTTGAGGTTTCCAGCCGCATCATATTGGTACTGGGTGATGTTTGTTTCTGGGTCTGTCACCTTGGTGAGGCGGTTCATATCATCATACTCAAAGGCTGTGGTGTTGTTTTCGGCATCTTGAATAGTAAGGATATTGCCAGCATTATCATAGGTAAAGGTTGTAGTCTTGCCTATTGGGTCAGTGATTGTTTTAAGGTTGTAGGTGTCAGTATAGTAGGTAAAGGTAGTTTGATTCTCTACTGCAGTAGCAAAACCAGAGATTATCTTGGTTACTAACCCCCTGCTATCATATTCCATCTTAGTAATATTAGCTTGGGCATCAGCAATCTGAATGGGATTTCCATTTTCATCATAATCAATATTTGTAGTGTTGTTTTCTGGGTCTGTGATGGATGTTATCTGATTAAAGTCTGGCTCATAAGTAAAGGCGGTAGTAGCTGAGATTGAGTCTTCAGTTGAGGTTAGGAGATTACCTCTTCCATCATAGGACATAGTGACTGTTGAGGTATTAGGTCTTGTAATCTTTGTGGGATTGTTGTTGCCGTCTCTTTCTATTGTAGTTGTCTGATCCAAGGCATCTGTAATCTGGCTGTAGGCGCCAAATTTAGATGTTTGAGAGACTATGGAATAGTCTTTGCCGTCAATTATAGTCTCAACTATATCCTGGGGCCTTACAACTGGAGCTGGATTATCAGGGGTTCCTACTCCTGCGGGCAAGTCGTTTATCAGGCCCTGGACGTCTGAAGGGAAGAATTGAATTGTCTCCTGAGGCGTATTGGGAAAAAGCATTCTCTCTACTCTTCCATAGTCATCATACTCATAAGAAGTTGTATATGAGCGTTCGTTAGTTTCAGAGGTTAAGAGGTGGTCAGTATAAATAAAGGATTTAGTGGTTGTATCAGGGTTAATTATTTCTATTAAATCATTGTTTTCGTCAATAGTAAACTGAGTAATTCTTGCTGCTGGGTCAGTTATTGATTCTAGTTTGCCTTGGGGTGTATAGCTAAGCTGATATTTTCCTCCTTTGGGAAGAGTAATCCGACTTAATTCTTCGGTTATGCCGTCAGAGTTTGCGTCTATGTAGAGATAGGCCGTACTATTTCCATTGCGGTCAACTATAGAGGCCTGCAAACCATGGGCATTAAAGTTTACTTTAGTGTCATCTTTAAGCCTTCGGGTAAAAGTGTTATCATTATTTTCTCTAAGGACTGAATAATCTCCTTCCGGAGAACGAAATATATTCGTAGGAGTAATAGCTATTCCCTGAATAGCACCTGAGAGTGGAATTCTTTCTACTATTTCATTTGAACTTGTATTAATGATAGCGACCTGGTTAGAATCCTCATTCGAATTTGTTGTCAAGGGACCTTCTGTTGACATAGTAATAATTGGTCCCTCTAATACATAAAGGGAATCATCATCCTGGCTTAAAGCCAAAATAAAAGAAGCCATACCACCTTCGTCAATGGTCTTAACTATTTCATTGGTTCGGATATCTATAACTGAGATTGTTCTTGAAATCATATTTGTTACATAGCCAAAGTAGCCATTTTTCTGTATGGCGATATCACCAGGTTCTCCACCAATAGTTACAGTATCCAAAACAGTTAAATAACTGGGATTTAAAGGGTCGATGTCAATAACATCAACCGTTCCTGCGTAATTCTCAACTACATAAGCACTTTTTTCAGACGGTGACAAGGCAAGGCCAAAAGGACCACTAAACATTGGCAATTCTAACTCGTCCACAACTTGTTTTGTGTTTGTATCAATAACAATAAAAAGGTCAGAATCCGGACATGTGGCATAACAAAAAGTGCCATTAGAATTAAACTTCATGTCAAGGACATAATCTGGAGTAGTTATTGTATCTACTACAGTATGGTAAGTTGGGCTTCCCTTCTGGATGTCAAAAATAATGATTCCAGGCGAAAAGCCTGAAACATAAGCATATTTTCCATCCGGGGTAATACTAATACTGCCCCATGGATCGCCAGGAATATCTATCAGGATCTTATCAATAACTTCGTTTATGCTGGTATCTATAACTGATAGATACGCGGAAGTAGCTTCTGCTGCAATTAGATAGGCACGCGTTCCATCAGGTGTAATAGCTATGTCATAAGAAGCCTCATTGAGTAAGACTTCATCAATCAAGGAATTGGTCTTTGCGTTTATGACTGAAACATCCCAGAGTTCGTTAGTCACATAAATAAAGGCTGCGTTCATAAATACAGCACTTGAACCATCTCCTTTCATAAGAAGCATGTCGCCATCAGGGTCATGATAAAGCCTATCTAATCCCTTCAGAGTCCAACCAGTACCAAAAGGACTATTTCTTTGATTGTTTATAATTAGTCTCCTGTCTATATCAGAAGTTATAGGAACAGGCTCTATTGCTGGTATCCCAGTATCAGCTATTGGATCACCAGCAAAACTATCCGTAGTCCAATAAGTTAAATCAGCGTAATCATTGCTTATCTTTATTGTGTAAGGATAGCTTCCAGTGGACAAATATTCACCTGCAGGAGTCTTACCATCAAACAAATAGGCATACCGCACATCCCCCTCTACTCCTTGGTATGTTGCCTGGGCAATCTTGCCAGCAAAATCTACGCTAAAAGTAGAAGTATAAGGTATATCTGTAGTCCCGGTATCAAGATTTGTTTCGATAGAAATAAATTCTGAAGGGCTGGCTGTATTTGAATTATAGTTAAATACTAATGAGCTCTCTTTACCTAATCTTTTTATAGCAGGAAGAGTATGCTCAATATTTAAAGCGCCGGAGCGGACACTTACACCAGGATCTTCTGCCTCTTCATCTTTCTTAACAGTTTCTTTTACAGCATTTTTTCTCACAACTGTCCGTCTAGTGCGAGTCCTGCGTCTCACTGGCAAATTCAAATCCCAGGATGAAAAGCTGGTAATCTCAAATTCCAACCAGGCTCCATCGGTCGAGACATAGCCCATAAGACCTGTATCTTCCCATTGGTGCGTTTCTTCATTATAGACTCCTCCCGGAACTGGTGTTCCAGGAGCGAAGCCTAACGTATTGGCCACACGCATGGTTACAGGCTGTTGAAATGTAGTAACCTTTCTCCTGGTAATTGTGGTTTCTGTTTCTAGATTAAGGGCATAGGTAAAAAATGAGGTTTCAGGTAACTCATCTGGTAGGGTCTTGCCTTTTTGGTATTGGGTGGTGTTTATGTCTGTGGGTTCTTCTACTGCGCCTTCAGGGAAAATAAGCTCTATCTCTCCAGTAGAATTAATATGCGTTCCACCTTCAGGAGGAATAGTGGTTACAACTGGGTCTAAGGGTGTGAGATAAATAGAGGCTACAGCTGAATGTCTGCTGGCTACTACTTCCACTGTTCTCTGAGCAGAGGTAAAGTCACCTTTTGTAATGTCAATGGTTACGGTAAGTTTGCCTGATTCTGGGAAAAGTGTTTGGAAGGAAAAGGAGAATTTTCCATCTATATCAGAGGTAGCACTTCCAGGAAAGTCTGGTGAAGTAACTACAGCATCTTGCAGAGGGATTTCAGTATCTGCAGTATAGACTATAGCATCAATAAAGCTTATAGGCTCTACAATGTCTATAGTCTCTGTATTACTCCAGCCAGTAGTAGCAATCGTATCGCAGGTCGTACCAGCATAAGCTTGATTTGCAGAAAAATACTGCTTCAGCCAGGAAAAGATCTTTTGTAAAAAGTTCTCTCCTTTAGTTATGCCTTTTGAAGCAGGAAGAACAGCTTTGACGCGGTAATAATAAGTACCTGTGGTTCCTTTGTCAACAAAGAATTGAGAAGCGCTCGAGCTATAACTAACAGGGTTGCTAAACTGGGGGTTATCTGCTTCTTCTAGCTTATAGGCCTCTGCACAATCTGCATCAGTCCAATCTAGTAGGTAAGCTGCATCAAAATTAGGGTCTATTGGTTTATTTAAATGAGGTGGTTGGGATGTTGGCTCTGGAGATACCTTAGGTAACTCTGGCATATCTCTAGTGGGAGCGTCTTTACAAAAAGCAAGTTTAGTAAACAAGGGGCCATGAGAAAGAAAAAAGCCTAAAACTAAGATACTGACTAATAGCGACTTAAAAACATAATTCTTCATCCTGATAGCTCCTTTTAACTCATTACTTTATGTCTTATTTTACGGAAAAATAATTCCCAGTTCAAAGGTAGGATGTTAATAATCCTATCATAAAAGAAAAATAAAAGCAATAAATTTGACATTAGGGAAAATTATCAATAAGCTTAGAAATAGAGATCCCTCTCTCCCTGCTTAATCCTTTCGTAATATTGGATGAGCCTAGAATAATCTAAGGGCATCCTAGACTTAACCTCGTCTAATTCTTTCTTAAGAATTTTCTCACCTAGTTGTTTTGTTTGAGGGCTTGCAAAATCATCGAGCCATTCTCTAAACGTAAGTATTGCATTTAATTTACAGAATTCCCCTTCCTTGCCTGTTCTAAGAAGCTGCATAATACATTTTCCAGTCCTGCCACAGCGATAACCAGCAGTACAGAAAGAAGTAATATAACCCATCTGAAGTAATTCCCTTGTTACCTCATCTAAATCTCTGGTATCACCCAAGAAAAACTGCTGTCTTGCCCCTTCTTGTTTAGACTCACGATCGCTATAAGCGCCTATGCCTATCCTTGTAGAGGCATCTGTCTGGGTACAACCTAAAGGAAGAACCTTTTTTCTTATCTGTGCACTTTCCCGAGCAGTAAGGATCATGCCTGTATAAGGAACAGCTAGTCTTATTACAGTAACCAATTTCTCGAAATCTTCATCGCTGACCTTATAAGGCGATATCTTAGTAAAAGATGGGGTATTGGCAGCTGCTTCAACTCGGGGGAAAGAAATAGTATGAGGACCTACTGCGAATTTTTGCTCAAGTTCGCGCGCATGAGAAAGGAGCGCTAAGACTTCGAATTTCCAGTTATATAAGCCAAAGAGGACACCGATACCTATATCATCAATACCTGCCTCAAGCGCCCGATGCATGCAATACAATCTCCATTTATAATCTGCCTTTATCGTCCCTTTGGGATGAAACTTCTCGTAAGTTTCATAATGGTAGGTCTCCTGAAACACCTGATAGGTTCCTATTCCCAATCCATGTAAAACCCCTAAATCTTCTATGGATAATGGTGCGGCATTAACATTAACCCTGCGTATTTGGCCGCAACCATTCTTTGTCTTTACCTTGACCCCGTAAATTGTTCCTATTGTAGAAGCCATATAATCTATATCTGTTTTTGGATGTTCTCCATAAACAACTATTAAGCGTTTATGTCCAATCTCTCCTGCCAATGCCTCTGTTTCCCTGCGCACCTCATCTAGCTTGAGCGATCTTCTTCTTATTATCGAATTGTCTTCTCTAAAAGCACAATAAAGACAATTATTTACGCAGAGATTACTAAGATATAAAGGCGCAAAGGTAACAATTCTGTTATCGTAAACCTTTCTCTTAACTTGAGCCGCAGTCTGCCTCATCTCCTCCCATAACGAGCTATCCTTAACATTCAATAGGGCTGCGGCCTCATCAAGGGTCAGGGTTTTAACCTCTAATGATTTCTTAAGGATATCCTTGATTCTTGCAGGAGAGGCTTCAATATTAGTAATCAATGCCTGATTTATTAAACCTTCATTAATAAAACTCTCACCCTTACTCAAATATTTTTCAATTTGGTCTTTTTTTATCCTATTGCCTATCCAGGAATCTTTTTTTACTGTCTCTAAGAGCATCTATTACCTCTTAAGGGTGCGTTTACGCTTTGCAAAAAATATCAAACTCTCCAACTCACAGGCCATATCAACATTTGAGACCGAGACATATTCAGGGACTTTAAGGATGCTGGGTGCAAAATTTAAAATTCCTTTTATCCCTGCATCCACCAACTCATCAGCGACATCCTGCGCTGCCTCAGGCGGGGTTGAAATTATTGCTATTTTAATATCATTATTTTTTATAATATTCTTCATATCTTTTATATGCAGGATTTCTACTCCCTTTTTTGTTTTCCCCGTTTTCTCTTCGTCAACATCAAAGCAAAAGCTTATTTTGATGTTGAATTTAGAAAAGCCTTCAAAGCTTAAAAGGGCGCTTCCTAATCTTCCCACACCTACCATAATAATCTTCCATTCCTTATTTACTCCTAATATATTCTCGATCTCCAGTATCAATTTTTCCACGTTATAGCCAACGCCTCTTTTGCCAAAACCTCCAAAGTATGACAAATCCTTTCTGAACTGAACAGGCGTTACATTAAGAAACTGACTTATCTTATCAGAGGAAATAACATCAACATTGCGCTCCTTGGCCCTCTTTAAATTTCTCAAGTATAGACTCAGACGTTTAATTGTCTCAAGAGAAAAGCTGGCCTTTGACTTTGTTTTAACTTTCATAGTTTTTATCAATTGCTATTAATTCACGCCTAAATCCGTAGGGGCCCTGCCAAGAGATTGCAGAAGTGCTATTGTCTCTTTAATCTGAGTCGTTATTTCTTCTTTATCGTAGGCCCTATTAGGATAAATTGAATACTGTTTTCTATATTTAATAGGGGTTACATTAAGCATTACTGAATTTGCGCCTGCAAGAAGCCCATGCCTACGGGCATCAGGACAAAGTGTCTCGAAAGCAGTAGTTACTAAGATCTTGCTCTTTTCTGGATCGATAAGTCTAGTTAATGCCAGGGCCTTCAATACATCATCTTCATTAGGAGGAGAGTTAGAAGCTAATGGCGTCTCTGGATGCGGCAGAAAAGGACCAAAGGAATACATCTCAGCTTGTAACTCCTTAGCCAGATATATATCGTTTATAATATCTTCTCTGGTCTGATCCGGCAATCCAATAAGTCCACCGGTCATAATCAAATAACCGATTTGCCCTGCCTTTTTAATGTGGTCTAAGCGCGTATTCAAGCTCCTGCCAGGATGCAGTCTTTCATAGATCTTTGGATTTGAAGTCTCAAAACGCATCAAGATTGCCCTTGCCCCAGCCTTATAAAGCTTTTCTAATCCATCAATACCTATCTCGCCAAAACTTATACAGATAAGAACGCCTGCCTTTGCCTTTATTTCCGCAACTATATCAGCAAGCCTATCAGCAGTATAGAATGCATCTTCGCCGCTCTGTAGTAGGATGGCCTTAAATCCAAATTCCTCTATTGCCAGGAGGGCTGAATCAACTATTTCTTTATGAGTCATTCTATACCGGCCAAGAGCCTTGTTATGAGTCGATATACCACAATACATGCAACCCTGCGTGCAATAATTTGAAATCTCAATTATCCCATGTACACAGCAGGAATTCTTAATGTATTTTTGACGAAGGAAATTAGCGGTCTTATAAATCAGTTCAATCCCAGAACGGCTTTCTGTATTGAATAGATACAGTAAATCCTCTAAAGACAGGCTTTTGTTTTCTAAAGCATTATCCAGTATTGAAGAAAGTCTCTTATCTATCCCTTTATTTTTAAGATCTAATCTGGAAAGGCGTAAATCTATTTGCTTAAGCTCGAAAAAAAGCTCCTGCCAGGCCGAGAGAGTGCTCTCTGCCTCGGAAGGAGAAACCTTTTTTATTACAAAACCTCCCTGGGCACAGACATAGTCACCTATACGAACATCGTAAAATTCGTTAATCGCTTTTCTTGTCTCGCCAAAATAGTCAACCAGCACTGATTTTTCGCCTATTTCCTTTACCTTTCCGGGAATTGCATAACACATTGTTTATCTTTCTCTTATATGTAGATTGGTAAAATTCTATTCCACATCAAAGGATACAACCTCTATCCTGGAGCCTGGGAAAAATACAATCTCTAATTTAGCGCCATCAAGCATAGTCCCTTTTGACAGAAGAGAGAATGTTGCCTTAAACGAATCCTCATTTAGGCAATTCAGCTCTCCAATCTTTAGAATTAGCTTGGATACTTTTTTGGCCCCTTCTTTTTTTGCGTGCTCTGATATTCCTTTGATTATCGGCTCAATCAAATGTGACTCATGCATGTTCTGCCTCTCTTATTAAACCCACTATTTCTTCCAGGGCTCCTTTAACGCTCTCAGATAACCCCTCGCCAAAAGAAACATCCTCTGGTTGAATACCCAGCATATATATATCTGCCCCTGTTTCTTTTTTTAGATAGTCAAGGAACATTCTAGGTGAAATATCATGCGTAGTTAAACCACCTTTTACTATCTCAGATGACTTCAAAATGTCATAGTTTCCTGGTTCAAGCCCCAAATGCACAGCGTCAGCGATTAATATCGTATCAGGCTTCTCTTTTGCAATTTTGCCAGCGTAACCTTCAAGAGAGGAACCTGCATCAATACATACTACACTTGTATTTGCTTTTAGCTTATCAATCAGAACAGGACCAAAGCCATCATCTCTACGCAAGATATTACCGACACCCACAACAACAACCTTTCCTTTGAAAATATCTTTCATTTGCATAGATAATGCCTCAGGCTATGCGATTTTTTGCCTTTAAACTATTTATTATTTTTACTCTTTCGTAGTCAGGGTAGTTTCTCTCCTGCAGGCGGCACAGAGAATTTTTACTCGGTCAGAACGTCCTTGGTCTTTCAATACAGAAGTAATGTTTTCATCAACTATTCCAAGGTTTTTAAGATGGGTAAGATAAAGTGTGGGGCTTGAAAAACTGAGTTCTCCTATCCTTTCGGCAATCCAGGCCAGGTGCTTTTTGCAGGCAATAGGTTTAGCGCAGATTTCGCAAACCTGCAACTCTCTTTCTATTTTCTCTTCGGCCTTACTCCTATCAAAGAATGAAAGCTCCCAATCATTGGATAACTTTATACCTTCATGATCAGCAATACAAGCTGCCTCACACTGACCACAGAATATACATGTATCTGTATAATGACTTATAATTCGCTTATGCTTACCATCTGTCGCATCTACGTCACTATGAGCAATCGCTCCCACCGGACAGACCTCTTCGCAGGCAAGACAGCCAACACATTTTTTATCGTCAAACTTCGGCTGTCCTCTGAAATTCGGATGTGGTTGATGCGGCTGTTTTGGAAATTTTGACGTATAAGGTCCTTTAATAAGCGCCTTTATTGCCTCAATCAACTCTCTAATTTTAGGATATTTCATCTCTAGACCTCGCCCTCTTTATCTTGGGCGTATTTATCAACAACGCTCTTATCCCAAAGCTTGACACCTGAGCGATGCGCACCTCTGGCTATGGCATGCGCTGCCACAGGAGAGGTTAAGATAAGGAATATTATACATAAAAGTGATTTCATTCCTGCAGCAGTAAATCCAACAATGAGAAATGTCCCAAACAGTATACTACAGGTGCCTAGGGTAACACATTTTGTGGCAGCCTGCAGACGATTATATACATCCGGAAGCCGTACAAGCCCAAGGCATCCCAATAGATCAAACATTAGACCAACCGTTATAAATATCAGTCCTATTATGTTATTCATCAAAGCCTCTTCCTTCCAAGTATTTGGAAAGTGCTAACGTGCTTATAAAACTCTGAAGCGCCCAAGCTATACCAATATCAATATACCAGAGGCGACCTGTTGCTATAGTCAATAATGAACAGAATCCTACAATCATGATACCCAAGATATCTATGGCAACAATCCTGTCAGCTCCGGTTGGGCCTCGATAGATACGGTAAAGACATAGGAAACAGGCCAATATAATTATGTAAAGCGCTCTACACAGAAACTCAACGTAGATAAGCCCGGCTTGAAAAAGACAGGGCATAGGCCGAATCATTATCAGGACCAAAATGGCTGTCAAGATAATTGCGCCTATAATCCATTTGACTATCTTTAACCTGTTAGAATCTTTCATTATTGCTCCAAAATCTTATCCTAATCAAAAATTTTCGCCAGCATCTTTTCAAAACGTCCCACAATACGCTTTGTGGCAGATTCGATATCCTCTGTCTCTACGTTAATCCAATGCACATACAAAATTCCATTATCTCTATCAATATCAACGCTTAGAGTACCAGGTGTAAGCGTTATCGAATTAGCCAAAAATGTCAAGGCTGTATCTGACTTCAAACTGGTCTTTACTTTCACAATCCCAGGATTTATAGGCAGATTTGGATGTATAACCCTATAGGCGACATCTATATTGGCCTTAATTATTTCCCATAAGAATATGGGCAGATAATTAAAGAAAAAGTAATAATAACGTAGGCGATGTTTTAATTTTCCCGGCGTCTGGATAAATAAATCACCTGTCAGATAAGCCACAAGGCCGGAAACAAAAACGCCTGTAACAAGATGCTGCCAGTCTGGCACCCAGTTCAAAAAGGACCAAGTCACAAACGCTACTATAAATAAAATTATCCTGCTCTTCATCGTATATTCCTTAAAACCATTGCCGCATATCCAGTGCCATTTAAAAGAACATCTGTTGACATAGTAAGAAAAGACCCGGCTTCGCCGGAAATAAGCAAGAGTCCTCCTGCTAAACATATAAATGCCAATACACCCATAGACAACTTCATAAAAAACGGTACCTCTTTTATCCTGTTCAATCTTTCCTTTAATTTGCCAAAGAATGCGTATTTCAGGACCTTAGTATACATTGCCAAGGTCAATATACTCACCAAAACAGCCCAAAATGCATATCCATATCTCTGCGCCTGTACTGCTGCAATTATAATAAGTAGTTTACTCCAGAATCCATTAAAAGGTGGAACGCCTGCAATGGACATAGATCCTATGAGACTCGTTGCATTCGTAAAAGGCATTCTCTTGGAAAGCCCTCCCATCTTCTGCAAATCGCGTGTGCCTGTTGAATATTCTAGGGCTCCGGAATTCAAAAAGAGCAGTGACTTAAATATAGAATGGTTAAAAAGGTGAAACAATCCACCCAATATACCTAATGGCGTTCCCAGGCCAATACCCAGAACAATATAGCCTATCTGGCTTATAGATGAATATGCCAGGAGTCGTTTGAAATCCCATTGGCCAATAGCCAAATAGCCGCCAATAACCATAGACAGTGTTCCTAAAAACATTAATATTGAAGATATGGCAGGGCTTATACCAATTACATTGTAGAATATTCTACATAAGGCATAGATGCCAAGTGATTTTATTAATACGCCAGAGAGCATAGCAGATATTGGTGCGGGTGCAGAAGGATGGGCATCTGGCAGCCAGGCATGGAAAGGAACGAGTGCTGCCTTCAAGCCGAATCCCATAATAAAGAGAACGCTTACCAAAAGGGTAATATTACCTGTTCCTTTTAGCATCAAGATTCTTGACATATCCGCCATATTCAGTGTAGAAGTATAACTGTATAAAAATGCTATACCCAAAAGAATAAAAAGCGAAGCTACCGTACCCATAACAGCATATTTAAACGCTGCCTCAAGTTCATGGCGCTCTGTTCCGAATGCAACCAAGGCATAGCTTGCCACAGAGGCAATCTCTAAAAATACAAAAAGATTAAATATGTCTCCGCTTATAATCACACCGTTCATCCCGCCTAGCATCAAAAGAAACAATGTATAAAATTTCCATTTAGCGGTGAATCTTTCCATGTAATTTATTGAATAAACCGTAACACAGCATGCAATCAAATTTACAGTCACAAGCATAAATGAGGCCAATCCATCTAAAACCATTCCTATGCCTATAGGCGGCAGCCAAGAACCAACATTATAGGTAAGTATTCCAAATGTACTACAAAGGCGCACGCTAAACAAAGACAGACCACACAAAAGGAGCGTTGTTATTACACCAAAACAATCCGGCAGCCATTTTATTCTTTTGCCGAGAAGCGAGATTAGAAACGCGCCTCCTAATGGAATAGCGACAAAAAGCGGTATTATACTCTCTAACTGCATCATCCCCTAAGCTCCCTTATCTTTGTTATATCAAATGTCCCGTATTTCTCATAAATTCTCATAGCAATAGCTACTAATAATGCAGTGGTCGCAAGTCCAATTACAATCGCTGTCAACACCAATGCCTGCGGTAAGGGATCAACCATATTTGTTATGTTCACATCAGGTGAAAAGAGCGGAGCGCGGCCATTCATCCTAAAGGCTATCAATATAAAAAATAGGTTTACTGCATATTCGGCTATGACGATGCCAATAATAATCTTAATAATATTGCGTTTCCTTAATATGCAATAAAGTCCGACTGAGAATAGACAAAGACAGAGTAAATAAATCATTCTTTATCCTTTTTGGAATCCAATTTTAACAATACGAGTGCAACGAAAATTGCAAAAAGACCTGCACCTACTTTTAGGCTTATGGCTATATTGCTTAAAGGAATCGTGCCAGCGCTAAATAGCCTGAAAGGCTCTCCTTTAGGTAAAAAGTTTAGGAAAAAGTAACCACCGCTAAATCCAAGTAGAGCAATAGCCAAAAACAATATTGCACCCGTACTCTCAAAAATTGAGGCAGCTGATTTGGACAATCGCTTGAAGGCCTCTTCCTTTCCATAAGCAAGCATAAGATGAATAAAGCTCAATGCCACGATAACGCCTCCGGCAAATCCGCCTCCTGGCGATACATGGCCATGCGAAATAATATAGATACCGTAAAGGAGTATCAGTCCTACTGTCAGACGCGTAATCGTCTTTACAATCAGAGTCATGCCTTTATCGTGTTCTCTACTCATCCTCTTCCCTAATTATTTGTTTTTCTTTCTTTCTGCCGACGCCGCGCACAATCGCCAAAACACCCACTACAGCTGTAAATAATATTGTGGCCTCACCCAAAGTATCATAGGCCCTAAAATCAAGTATTACAGAAGCAACGAGATTACTGGCACCTGTCTTATTCAGTCCTTGTGACAAATATGTTTTTGCAACCCGCATTATCGGAAAACCAAATTCTGGTATATCCTTTAAGCATTTGTGAGCCAACATCAGAAATACTGCAATAAAACAGACTGTAATAAGTGTATTAAAAAACCACCTGCCTGTAGTTGAAAAAGGAATATCCCTCTTCAATGTCGCCCTTATCAGGATAATAAGGCACAATATCTCAACAACAAGCTGTGTAATGGCTACATCAGGTGCCTTGAGTATCAAAAAAACTATTGAAAGCCCTAAGCCTACAGCACCAACTGCAATTACCGAAGAAAGAAGATCCTCTACTTCAACGGCGATTATCGCAGCGATAATCATAAATATTAATAACAAGTACAGCTCTGCCATCTAACTACCTCAACAATAAAACGTAGAACAAAACAATCATCCCTAAAAGGGTCCATGCTAAATAGGAAGAAAGAATGCCATTGTGAATATAGCGCAATATCTTATTAAACGTTAGGGTTATCTTTTCACCAACAGAATAAATATCAAACACCTTATTATCTGCTAATCTATAGATAACCTTTAATGGACCTATGTTTTTGATCGTATTATAGAATTCAGTTCCTGAAATCCTCATATCCGGCTGTTTTTCTAGTATCTCCCCTCCTATAAAGGCCTCAGATTCTCTCGCGGTCTTTATCGTACCTAGAAAATAAATTAGAACACCTAAGAGAATGCCTAGAAGTATCAAAATAGTAGCCAGACCAGGATTCCATATCCCAGAAAATCCTACATCTTGGCCTAAACTAGGAAAGATAAACATATTAAGCGGTATCTTATATGCAAATACGCCAAAGATAACACATAAGGCCGCAAGTACAACAGGCGCAATATACATAGTAATACCAATGTCCCTTTGCTTGTTGCTTGCAATTGAGAGCTCTTTAGAGACTTGACCTAAAAATATAGCGTGTATTAGTTTCATAAAGCTTGCTAAGGTAAGTGCGCTGCCGAACATAGCCGCAATAAGGCATATTATCCAGACAAAACCACCTCTTTGGGCAGTCTCGATTATACCTTGATAGAGCATCCATTTTGAAACAAAGCCATTAAATGGCGGCACACCTGATATTGCGAATGAGGCTATTAAAAACGTAATAAACGCAGTGGGCATAATTTTGGCAAGGCCGCCTAATTTTTCCAAATCTGTTGTCTGTGTTTTTTTCTCGACTATACCTCCAGAGAAAAATAAACAGGATTTATATATAGCATTATTTAGCATATGAAACAGGCCGCCTGCAATACCAATAAGGCTGCCTGTACCTATACCTAAAACCATGTATCCGACCTGGCTTACAGCATGATAACCCAAAAGCCTCTTTAAATCATGTTGCATAAGTGCCATCATAACCGCGGCCACGATAGTAAAACTCCCCAGCAGCATTAAAAACATATTCATGGCTGCATTCATCTGAAAGATATCCAGCGAGATTCGCGCCAGGAAATATATACCAAGAAGTTTATCTAAAGATGCAGGTAAAAACGCACTAACAGGGGTAGGCGCATCTTCGGCAGTGTCTGGCACCCATGTATGAAAAGGCATAGCCCCTGCCTTAGCAAAGGCACCTACAGCAAGACTTAGATAGGCAATAACTGAAAGCCTATTATCTAGAGGAATGCTTAACTTGTCTATATTAAACGAGCCTGCTAAATGCCAGATAAAGGCCAAGCCCAAAAGCATAAATGCATCTGTTGCGCCGATTATTATAAATGATTTTTTAGCAGTGGAAGGTGTGCGCTTTGTTTGACCAAAACCTATCAAAAGATAAAGAAGAAATCCGGAAAATCCCCAAAATACAACAAGCAATGCAAGATTATTCGAAACAACAACACCTAAGGAAGATATCAGTGTCAGTAGTATATATAGGTAATAGCTAAGCTTTCCTTTTCTCTCCTTCATGAATCCGAAGGAATAAATAATCGTAAGCAAAGAGAAGAAAACTATAAATAAACTTACGAAAAAGGATAGATTGTCCATTCTGAAAAGTTCAGCGCTCATATTCATATCCCTACACACCCATCTTCTTTCTAATCTGTTTAGTCTTATCCTGTGATAATCTAACTAGATCCTGACCGTTATACATCTTCTCACCCTTCTTATTGCGCACTGCCATCCTTTCCGTACAACAATAGCAGGGATCTATAGCAGCTAAAATTATTGTTGCATCAGAAATCGTCTCACCCACAATAGTCGCCTTATATGTCGGCAGGTTCATAAAGGTTGGTGCGCGTACTTTATGTCGGACTGGCCTATTAGTTCCATCGCTTCTTACATAATGGAAACATTCACCCCTTGGTGCCTCGATATGACCAATACCTTCACCCGACGGGATACTCTTTATATTTGCGTCTATTTCACCTTTTGGCAAATTTGATAGGCAGTGCTTCATTATCTTTATCGACTCAAATGTCTCCAGTATCCTGACAACTACCTTATCAAACACATCGCCATTCTGGGTTACTATCATGTCCCATTCTACTTCTTCATATGCTCCGTAAGGAGAATCTTTTCTCAGGTCTCGCCCAACGCCTGATGCCCTCGCAGTAGGCCCAAGCGCACAAAAGTCTATAGACTCTTCTTTTGTAAGAATCCCGACTCCCTTGGTACGCGCATGAAGAACAGGATCATCTATAACAGCTTTCTTGAGCATTGTTAAAGTAGGAACAATAGAGTCTATCTTGCTTAAGACGCCCGGAATATCTTCAGGCTTTATATCTCTTCTTACTCCGCCGGGCTTAAACATAGCATAGTTATTTCTGTTGCCGGATAATATTTCCATCACATCTAAGATTTCTTCTCGTAACTTCCAGGCCCACATATAAACAGTATTATATCCTAAGAAATGACCGGCAAGCCCAAGCCATAACAGATGCGAATGTATTCTTTCGCCTTCGGCGATTATTGTCCTTATATATTTTGCCCTAGGAGGTACCTCCATAGGTATGATATCCTCTACTGCCCTTGTATAAGCAAATGGATGGCTTGTAGAACATATACCGCAGATTCTCTCTATGACAAAAGTAGATTGGTCAAATGTCTTGCTCTCAGAGAGTTTTTCTATTCCCCTATGGTTATAGCCTATCTGCACATCAACATCCACTACCCTTTCACCTTCAACTGTCAGGGTAAAAAATTCCGGCTCTTCTTGAAGCGGATGATATGGTCCTATTGGAACTATTGTTCGCGCCATTATACTCCCCTATCCCGGATAGCCTTTTTATCCCACTCTTTATAATCTCTTCTCAATGGATAAACGCCTTCAGGCCAATCCTCTGACAAAAGAAGTCTTCTCAAATCAGGGTGATTCCTAAAATTTATACCCAGAAGTTCATGGATTTCTCTCTCAATCCAATTCGCACCCTCAAAGACATTGCTGAGTGAATCTATTTCCAGTTTTGACTTATCCAGTTTTACTCTTAGAGATATCAGTAGATTTATTTCTTCTAATATAAAGTGATATAAAATCTCCATATGATTTCGCGCATCTAGTCCAGATGCAATATTAAAGCGCGCCTTTAAGTCTTTAAAAATGTAGGAGGCTACCTTAACCAATGATTCAGGCTTAATCTCGATATAAACCCTTTTGGAATGCTTATCAAAAAAATCAACTATATCTTTTTTGAATCTTTCTTTTAAATCAGATAAGACTTCTTCTCTTTTCATTTTTTCTCTTTAGCCCTTTTTTACCTTCTCAATCAATTTTACTACACCTGCAATAATCGCCTCTGGTTTAGGAGGACAGCCTGGTATATAAACATCAACTGGTATAATTTTATCCAAAGGCATAGGGCAATTATAACTGTCAATAAACATACCTCGAGACAAAGAACACTCTCCTATAGCAACGACAAGGCATGGTTTTGGAACCTGCTCGTACAATTTTTTTACTCTCTGCATTGATTTTCTGTTACCTGAACCAGTAACCAAAAGCACATCAGCATGCCTAATACTGCCTGCTAAGAGCATTCCAAATCTTTCCACATCAAATCTGGGCGTAAGACAGTCTAGTATCTCGATATCGCAGTTGTTGCAACTACCGGTCGAGAGGTGAAACACCCAGGGAGATTTCAGTAATGCCTTTAATTTCATACTCATTTTGCTATTTCCCCAACAATGCCAAGACAAGTGCAACTAAAGCAATTATAGTCATTGGACCCCAAAAAAATCTAATCGCCTGATCAATCCTTACGCGGGGGTTAGTATTTCTTATAACTGTTATAAGAGCAACTATGCCAACATATTTTAAAATACCATATAAAAGGTGTATGCCATCAAATCTAAACCCGCCCATGAATAATATCATCAAGAAAAACGGCAATACAAATAAGAACATATTCTTCATGAGTCTATAAATAGCAAGTGCGCTACCTGAATATTCTATCAAGGGACCGCCTATTATTTCTGTCTCTGCCTCTGGTATATCAAAAGGAACCAGGGCCAACTTTGCCTGCACACACATCAAGATAACAATAAAGGCCAAGATGCCAGAGAAGCTCCCAATAATAACACCACTAGCTGCCTGAAAACCTAGTATCTCGCCAAGTCTAATAGAAAAATTAGATTTTATAATCGGAACCAATACTGCAAGCAAAAATGGAAGTTCATAACCTAATACAAGCTTCATCTCTCTGGAAGCGCCTAAACTTGCAAGCGGATTGCCTGATGCAAAGCCACCCATAACAATGCTCAAAGAAGGAATCACCAATAAATATAATACTACTATAAGGTCACCCAGGAAGCCCTTATCAGGACTGATATTATTCATCCATAGTAAGGTCGATACTAATATAACAGCCGCGATACCAATAACCGGTGCCATCAAAAATGTTAGCTTATGAGCCCTACCTGGGATAAGCGTCTCCTTACCGAGAAGTTTTATGATATCTATCAATGGCTGCAGAATCGGCGGACCAACCCGATATTGAACCCTGGCCGTAACCTTCCTATCTATCCAGCTTGCCAGAAGTCCGATAACAGCTGTTAAGAGAAAACCAAAAAATAAAAAATAGATTATATAGATCACGCCTTTTCCCTATCCCAATGTGTAGAATGGACTATTAGATTATCACCTACTAAAAAAGTATCCTTATCCAATTTGATATCGCTCTTCTTCAAGGCCAAGGCACCGTAAGGGCAGGTCTTTATACACAACGGTTCATCCGGCTTATTTTTTCTATCAAGACAAAAATCGCAATTCTGAATTAGCAAAGGGACATTTTCTGGATATATCGTGCCGTAAGGACAGGCATGGGAGCAAGACTTACAGCTTATGCAACGCATATTATGCCTTATCAAAAACTTATCCTTATCCTTATCCTGTTCCAGGGCTTGGACAGGACAGGCATTAACGCAGTGCGGCTCTTCGCATCTTCTGCAGACAAGAGCATAAGTTGCTAGCTCTGCTACTGACATAATGCCATTATTATCTGGATGATAAAAATAACTACAATTTATTTCGCAGTCCTTACATTCACCTGAAGAACAGATATCAAGATCGATAAAAAGCCTCTTGTCCTTACCCTTTTCCGACTTGATATTTAATTTTCCCTGATGAATTTCTTCTGCACTCGTACTCATATCACTCCCAAATTTCATGGAATTTATTTATCTTGTCATAACGAAAGACCGGCCCATCTTTGCATGCATAATAAGTGCCTATTCTACAATGACCGCATTTTCCAATGCCGCAGGACATATTTTTTTCCATAGAAAGATAGATATTATTCTCCTCAAATCCCATTTCGAGCAATTTCATAGTTGCAAATTTCATCATTATGGGAGGACCACAAACAATCGCAATGCCTTGCTTATAATTCATCTTTACATCATCTAAAATAGTCGTTACCAGGCCCACGTGTCCCTTCCAGCTACTATCACCTTTGTCGACTGTAAGTTTCAAATCTAAATCTTTTCTCTTGGCCCACTCATCTGCCTCGCTTCTATATACCAACTCCTTAGATGTTTTACAGCCGCCTCTAAAGAATAATTTCTTAAAGTCATCGCTTCTTTCAAACAGAGAATACATTAGACTTCTTAAAGGCGCAAAGCCGCAACCTCCGCCTACAACCAAGATTTCCTTTCCCCTAAATTCATCTAAAGGATATCCTTTCCCAAAAGGGCCCCTCACTCCTATAATATCACCCGCTTTCAACTCGTGAATCTTCTCAGTAACCTTGCCTACTTTCATTACAGTAACTTCCATTATATCTTTAACAGAAGGTCGCGATGAGGGAGTAAAAGGGGCCTCTCCAACACCAGGAATAGTCAACTCTATGAACTGTCCTGTTTGAAACGTTATCTCTTCTTTTGGTTTGAATCTAATCGTCTTTATTGTAGGCGTCTCTGTGATTGTATCGAAGACTTCTGCCTCAATAGGCCTGTATGGATTATTCATCTTTTACTAATCTCTTTAAAACCTTTCTTATATCTATCTTTGCCGGACAGGCAGATATGCAGCGACCGCAACCTGTGCATGCATAAACATTGGCAAGCCTTGGAAAGAAATCGAACTTCTTTTCGAACCTGTTTCTCAATCTCATCCAGAGTTTTGACCTAGGATTAGCACCGCCCGCTACCTTTGCAAAGTCCTTTATCATACATGAATCCCAAATACGAAAACGCGCCATGGCCCTTGTATCCTTCTGGTCATAGAGAAGGAAGCAATGACAGGTTGGACAAACAGTATTACATGCACCGCATTCTACGCAGGTCTTAGCCTCATCAGCCCAGATATCGGATTCATAATTCTTTTCTATAATCCCTTCCAAAGACCCTTGATTTGGAATAAAATTATCTTTAATATTTTTTTCGACTTCCTTAATAACCCTGCTCCTCTGCTGGTCTCGCTCTGTAATAGAGGCCTGACTTGCCTTTTCAAAAAGAGCAGAATTCTTGTCAATAAGCTCGCCGCCTTTTCGCGAACCAGCCTCTACGATAAAACCATTACTGATTTGAGAAAGATTAATATCAAAGTCTTCCTGGGGGTAAGGCTTAATCCCCATGGCAAGGCAGAAACAAGTATCTATGGCACAGGTACAATCAGCTGAGATAATTAAATTTTCCTTGCGTGCCTTAAGATAAAAGGGATCCTCATAATCGTGGTCTCTGAATACATGGTCTTGGACCTTAAAACCTTTTAGATCGCAGGCCTTTACTCCTACGATGGCAAGAGGCCTATCCCGATGATGCGGAATGTCAGGTTTGAAATCATCCGCAACCTTTTCCCTGGCGCGAGAGAAAAATGACTTTAGCGGTTCAAATGAGCGCACTTCACCAATTATAAAAGAATCGCCAGAATCAGTATACCTCTTATAAAAACGCTGATCTCCCTTTTTAACAGGGGCGTAGACCTCATAGTCATTTTTTAGGATTTCTAAAAATCTGGAGAGGCTTTCAGAAGATAGATAATGCATAAAATTTAAACTTTGGATTGTTGCCTGGGGATTGCCCTTGTAAACCTCAAAGAATTGGGATGGCAATACTTTGTGAATAAAATCACAAATATACTAACATAAAGAGATACATTTGTCAAATAATTTTTAATTCTCCTATATTCACCCCTGCCTTAAATCTCTTGAATAAGGTTTGGAACTCAAGCTGAATGGTATACTAATTTAGAAAAAATAATCCCAATCTCATACAAAAATAATAAGGGCAGGGCCATTAGAATCTGCGTAATCACATCCGGAGGCGTAAGCATTGCGGCAATGATAAAAATAAATACTACTGCATGCCTTCTTTTCTCAGATAAGAAACGAGGCGTAACTATGCCTATCTTGGTAAGAAACAGACTTATTAAAGGTAGTTGAAAAACTATGGCGAAAGCAAAAACCAAAGTTGCCAAAAAAGATATGTATTTACTTAAGGTTATCATCGCAGGTATAAATTCAGTAGCAAAACTAAGGAGAAATCTCAAACCTATGGGAACAATTATAAAATATCCGAAGCCGGCGCCAAGTATAAAAAAAACAAAGGATAATGGTCCGAATATCAATACGAATTTTCTTTCTCTCGGCATCAAACCCACAGAGACAAACTTCCAAATCTGATAGATTATAAACGGCGAGGATAAAAATAAGCTTGCCAGAAAGACGATCTTTATATTAGTAGTGAAGGCCTCCTGAGGAGCAATAAATACAAGCCTGCCTATGGGCTTGACCAAAAACAAGAGTAGATCTTCGGCATAACTAAAAATAAAGACAAAGCAGATTAAAATACAAAAAATAGACTTTATAACCCTTGATCTTAATTCTTGCAAATGCCCTACTAACGTAAGTGGCTTATCTAAGCTATCTGGATTGGTTGAATCTTTTGGATTCATTGAGCTTGCCAGGTGAGGCCTCATAAAACCTTAGGAGATATCCTTATCTTCTCCCTTTGTCACTTCTTGGACGTCTTCTTTTATTTCTTTGCCCGCCTTCTTGAATTCTTTAATTGACTTTCCTAAGGCGCGAGCAATCTCTGGTAGTTTTTTAGCGCCGAATAGAAGCAAGATTATCAATAAGATTACAATAAGTTCGCCCATGCCAAATCTAAACATAAAGCACCTCCAATGAACACATAACCCCATACCAGTCCGCTGGAATGAGGAGACATTTTAGATAATTTCCACCTTTCTTATTATATCAATTTAAGGGATTACTGCAACTAAATTTAGATTGTCAATGGATTTCCTTTATGTTAACATTAATACCATGTTAAACAAATGGAGAAAAGATATTGATAAGAACCTTGCCTCTTTCCTTAAGGAAGTTAATGCTAACTATAAACTTCGCCTGATTTCAAATACCTTCTTTAACGGCATAAAATATTTTCTGCAGGGCAAAGGAAAACGAATTCGACCCCTTCTGTTTCTTATCAGCTATCATGGATATACAAAAAAGAGGAAATTCTCCTATAAGAATCTCCTACGCTGTTGCCTATCTTTTGAGCTGCTACATGATTTTATGCTTGTGCATGATGATGTTATAGATAAGTCGGCTTTACGCCGCGGCAAGCCAACATTACACAAGTTCTTCAACGCGAAATTAAAGACTCATTCTGAAAGTGACATTGGCCAGAATCTAGGCATTGTTGTCGGAGATTTTATATTTACCTTAAGCATTGATGCATTCCTTTCAATAGAAGAAGATTCAAAGAGAAAATATTTAGCGCTAAGGAAATTCCTAGAGGCTGCTGCTTCTACAAGTATCGGCGAATTCATCGATGTAATAGATGGTTGGAAGAAACCTGCTAGCATTAATGAAAAAAGAGTGTTCCTAAATTATACATTAAAAACCGCCAAATACACATTTGAGTCCCCCTTGCTCACAGCAGCAATCCTCTCCGGAGCAGGAAAGAAAGAACTCGCCCGCATTTCAAAAATGGCTATTCTTTTTGGTCAGGCGTTTCAGATTCAGGACGATATGCTCGGTGTCCTAGCTACAAGTAGAGAAATCGGAAAACCCATACTCTGCGATCTGGCAGAATCAAAAAAGACTTTACTAGTCTGTGAGACTTTTAAGAATTTAAATAGGAACGATAGATCAATCTTTAAAGACCTCTTAGAAAAGAAAACTAAAAATTATAAAGACCTAAAAAAATTCAGGTCCCTTCTAAAGAAATCCAGGGCTGACACCTACTGTCAAAATAAGATCAACTCTCTACTTAGGCAAGCATATTCAATCCTTTCCAAGTTAAAAATGAAAAAGAAATTTAAAGTGCTGCTTAGGAAATACCTAGGAAGTCTCTTCTTGAGAAACTAAATAGATATGAAAATAACTATAGCTAAATCTGCTGGTTTTTGTTTTGGGGTCAAGCGCGCATTGCAGATCTCCCTTAAAACCGCAACTTCTAAAAAAAACGCCTACATGCTGGGTGATATCGTGCACAACGAAGATGTCGTAAGCCGGATTCGTAAGGCAGGCATAAAAAAGATTAAAAAAATAGGCAGGGGTAATGCTAAAACACTTCTAATCCGGGCCCATGGAGCTCCTCTAGACACCATCAAAAAGGCTAAAAGATGTGGATATAGAATTGTAGATGCAACTTGCCCGATGGTCAAAGAGATTCACAGGATTGCGGCAAGGATGGAACGCCTTGGCTACAAAATCATAATCATCGGAGATAAGAAACACGACGAAGTGCAGGGTATTATGGGTCAACTAAAAGGCAAGGCAATAGTTATCCATGATCTTAAAACTATTCCAATCAATATAATCAGCAAGATAAAAAAGGCTGCGGTTGTAGTGCAATCCACTCAAAATCTAGATAAGGTATCAAAAATTGTAGATGTCTTAAATAAGACTGTAGAAAAGACAGAATTTTTTAATACGATTTGTAGGCCAACGAGAATAAAACAGCAGGAGATTAAAAAACTACCTCTTAAAAATGAGGTCATAATTATCATCGGCTCAAAAACCAGCGCCAACACAAAAAGGCTCTATGAAATAGCAAAAAATCTTAATACAAGAAGCTACTGGGTGCAATCAAAACGAGACTTGAAGCCAAGCTGGTTTAAGGATATTAGGAATGTAGGAGTGACTGCTGGGGCATCAACACCGGATTCAACTACCAAGGAAGTAGTCGAGAGGATAAAAGAAATAGCCTAGTTACCTTCCAAAGGGAAATATATCCTTTATTCTATCTGCGGTTTTGCCTATAGCTTCACTAGTAGTATCTTTAGCTTTTCTACCAACATCAACAACCTTACCTGCAGCGTCTATAGCAACTTTACTTGCTGATCTTAAAACGTCCCCCACGCTATCCTTCAACAATCCCACATCAAAATCCGTTAAGCTGGCAATAGCAGTATTCATGAGGGCCCTGACAATAATTAAACTCGCGGCCGTACGCATGTCTGTAATATTTGTGTATTTCTCATTTATATTTACCTTATATTCTCTCAGGTGCACACGGGGTGGGCTTGAATAATCTTTATAAATAACCTTGCCAATTTTTAGTTTGAGGGAATCTATCTGTAATTGGACTTCCTTTGCTTTCTTTTCTTCTGATGCAGCCTCTTTTTCTCTCTTTCTTTCTTGGACAACCTTTAAGCTATTAAGATTAAGCTCGCCATTACTGTTCTTGATAACTATCAATTCCTCTAAATGTATCTTTAGCTCCTCTAAATGAACCTTGCCTTTTAAAAAATCACCCAGATCATAATCAACGTAAATCTGTGGCATATTAACCATTATCTTATCTTGGAAGCCTTCTGGGTTATACAGCATCAAGCCCTCAATGTTGATATTGCTCTTAAGTATTCCAACATTGAAGCTATCAATAGTTAAACGAAGGCCTGTTACGGCCTTAACCGCAGCAGTTATGGCTCCTTTTGCTATCAAATTTTTTGCTAATATTAATGCAGAGATTAAAATTGCAAAAATTAAAATTAAGATAGCTATCTTCTTCATAGTCCTATTCCAATCAATTTCGGGCTAGCTAATAAAATTATCCCCAACAGAATCATTATTATCCCACCCATAAATTTTATTAGCTGTACCTGTCTTTGAGTAATATGTTTCGCTTTCAAGGTATGTCCGAATATTGCAATTATTGCTACTAGTGGAATTACATATATTAAATTATATAAAAACAAATAGGCGTAGTAGATAAGGCTAGTTTGTAATACCTTTGCAGATAATATAGCGGTGTAAATTATAGGAAATCCTGCAGTACAGGGCAACTCAACCAAAGAGGCGAATACCGCAAGGGTAATTGAAGAGACTATTAAAAGAGGAAGCGAGCCTTTCTGGATTATATCTTTCATTCTGGAAATTCTTACCAAGAGCGGCCCTTTGTGTTGCTCTCCTATAGTAAGGGAAATGCCTTTTTTAAAGAATAACAACTCCTTGCAGTTAATAAGTCCTGCAACTAGTGCAATAATAGCTATTGTGATTCGCAGCGGCGTTAAGAATCCGATGTATTTAAAGATATTCAACCATAAAGCCATGAATGAAAAATAAAAGACAAATACTACAAATACAAAACAAGAACCAACAGAATATATTCTCGCCTTTGAATCAGAAGCTGAAATAAGCAGCGTCAGAAGAAAGGTAAGAACAAACATATTGCAGGGATTAAACCCATCGATTAAGGCAATAATGAAAGTAAAAATAGGTAGTGGCATCTTATAGCCAGTCCGCTCTAATAAATCCGGCTGGATATCACGCGCTGAAATGAAGAAAACAAACAAAGAAAGCAATACAACTGCAACGATAATCCAATCCCTCCTTTTCCTTGCCTGCTCTGGACTTAAGTGTATGTCTTTCTTTGACTTTCGAATTCTGGATAAGGAAAACGGCGTTATGAGCAGAAGGAAAGTAATTAACATCCAGAATATGGGATTTGATACAAAGCCAAATTGGCTAACCCCTGCTTTTATTGGTGCTCCTCTCCATTGCAAAATCCAATTACCTATCTTTATTGCATTATCAAATTTTATTTCACCACCTGATATCTCTACAGTTACAGGATCTATCTTAACAAACTTAACGTTCCTCAAAGCAGAGGATATGTCTTTTTCAATTAGAATCTTTCTTAATATCCGCCCCTGGCCCCCTTCTCCCGAAATTAAAACTCTATTCTTTGTCCAGAACTTTACCTCACCTGGCAGATTCGTGATATCCAAATGAGCTAAATCAACTGAGGAACCATCTGCTAAAGGACACTTATTCGAAGAAGATCCCTTTATTAGCTCTTCTAGCTTAAACACATTGCTACTGCCAACTGCTGTTTGTTCTTTGTTAAGTATTAAAAATGGTATGCCGCTTCTGCGCTCGGGAAGATAGGTCTTGAAATATTCATCGCTAATCTCGCGATTAGAGGCTCGCAATTTATAAATCTCATATTCTATAACTACTAGATTTGGATATTTTGCGGTATATTCAACAAATAAGACAGGATCTACTTTGGCACAATGCGAGCAACCGATTCCGCTTAAAAAAGCTACACAAATTGCATCATCTTGCCTGCTATTATCAGCAGCTAGCGCAGACAAAGTAAAAAGGCTCACAAAAAACAAACTAGCTAAAGAAATAAAGATAATTTTGCGTTTGCGGATTTTAAACATAGCTATCTCCTAATGCAACTTTGGTCTTCGTCTCAGTGTATCACATTTATTTATCGGAATCACTTTTTTATTTTTAGCCTTATAAACACTGACAATCCTTGTATTCTTGGCGCATGTTTTTAAAAATGTGTCTTCTATTGTTTTTAATTCCTTCTTTGACAAGGCCGCAGCCTGGGAAGGCCTTAAAGGCGTATTAATCTGAATTTCATCCGGCCTAATCTGGGCTGCTATCTGGGCTATTTCCTTTGCATATCTTTTGTTTTCCTTAACAAACATAATCTGCAATCCCAATTCACCTTTGAATTTATCTCTAAAGTCCCCTATTGCCTTTATTATAGTAGGAAATTTTATCTTTTTCATGGGTTTATTTACTCTGAGGAATAAATCCTGTGAATTGGCATCAATTTTTACTGCAACAAAATCAGCTAAGAGTAAGTCTCTTTGGACGTCTTGCCTATAGATTAATGAGGCATTGGTCAAGACGGCGATTCTTTCACGCCTTTTTCCCCTTATTACCTTTATCATCTGGCCCAAATTCTTAGCAAGAGTAGGTTCAGCAGTTCCAGAAAATGTAATATAGTCTGCTTCCAAAGCTGGTAGCATTTTAATTTCTCGCAAGAGTCTTTGCGTAGGCACAAAAATCCTTCTTCTATCGCTAAATATCTTGGTCTTGCCCAGCTGACAGTAAATACAATCAAATGTGCAGATTTTTACTTTGCCTGATACAGGATCTATGCCTAGAGAGCTTCCCAATCTCCAGGATGAAACCGGACCATAGATATACTTAAGTCTTTTCTTCATCTCATTTCCTAAATTATTCTATCCTATATTCTTTCTCGTTTTAGGAATGCGTAAAATGAAAAATATGCCTAAAAATATGAATATATTTAGGCTGAATAAAGCCAGACGATAACCTATCTCTCCCAAGGGAGAAAGTAATAAAAGCATAAGACCCCAGAATAAGGCTCCCAAAATACTTGAAATATATCCTACAAAATTAAACAAACCAAAAACCGCTCCAATTCTATCCTTAGGCACTAAACTAATAGCTAAGGCGCGAGCCACAACACTGGTTGCGCCCATGGCTAATCCTACTGCCGCACCAACGAAGAAAAAGAAACCAGGGCTTTTCGCTATCGCGCCAGCTAAAAAACAAAATATCCAGAGAATAAATACGGAAATCAAACATCTCCTATAGCCTATATAATCACTGATTGCGCCTGAAATAATGCTGCCGATTATTGCAAAAAATGCCCCAAAGGCAACAAGGTTAATCATCTGGGATTCGTTTAATCTAAATACCTGACTGGCATATACGGACATAAAAAGGATTATTACATTTATAGCAGCCAAGCCAAAAAAGGCTGATTTTAGAAAATCCGAGGCGCCGGGTATCTTGTAAGTTTGCGAAAATGATGTGCGTATGGTTTTAAATGCCTTACTTATACTATCCCTCTTGAAAAACTGAATTAGACCTATTGCCTGCTTTGAATATTTATCCTTTATGAGAATAATACAAGGTAGGGAGAATATCAGGAAAAATAAAGCGGCAGGAAGAAATGCTGACTTGTATCCATATTCTAAGACTAAAGGCTTTACAAAATATAGTGATAACACAGCTCCCAAATATGCAAACATTCTGCCTAAGCCTGAAATTAATCCCAGTCTTTCCTTAGGTGCAATATCAACCATAAGGGCATTATAGAAGACAACAGCAATCTGACAGCCAAAATTGGCTATGGCAAAAAATATAAGTGCTAAGAGAATACTTTCGCTAAGACTTAAAAAAATCGTAAAGATTACAGAAAGCAGCGTAAAACATGTGAGAAAACCTTTGTATCTTCGGGTGAGGTCTGAAATAAATCCCAGAAATGGTGCCAAGAGAGCTACGAAAAATATTGAAATCCCAAAAGAAATGCTATAGAGAATCTCCGGTACTCCTTTCTCCAAAACAAGCCAGCGCACAAAATAAAGAGATATTATATTCAGGACAAAGAACTGGTTAGCTAGATCATAAAGCGCCCAGGAGAGAATCAGGAATCCTCTTCTTGTTTTATCCGAACTAATCCTCATAAAGGACATTTTAAAAAAGAATATTATATGGTGGGTAGTCCTAAAAGCAGTAGTTTCAGAACTAATCTAGGAACCACCTCGAACTTATTCTTCTATAATTCCTTCTACTCTGTTTGCTAAATTATGCCTTAAATAGCATAATCTTATTCTTCTTAGGACCAAGGACTGTTCTGTGGTGTCGCTTGTATTCTAATGCCTCAGGGCCTTTCGGGATTTCCTTAAAACCAACTCTTTCTACAAAATTGGGCCTATGGGTCACGCCGTATATAGGCTTTTGCGGATTACGTCTCTTTGCCTCTTCAATAAGAAACAAAACCATCTTCGTGCCAATGCCTTTTTTCCGATGGCAATAATCCACTCCCAAGGAAGCAAGTTCGAAATATTCTCCATAATCTTTTATCCTGGCAAACGCCACTGTCTTGTTATTATTCTTTGCAACAAAAAACTGTTCCCGACTGGCATTCTCAGAATCAAGAAGATATTTTTTCAGCTTCTCTTCAATGTAGGGGGCATCTTCTTCCTTGGCTCTCTGTATGATTATATCGTCCATTTTCAGTCTAAACTAATTATCTAATCCAGGAACTCTAGGGCCTCCTGGATTAATGGAACAACAGCCCCTGCCTCTGCCTTAGTCATTCTGCCAAGTTTAGCAAACCTAAAGCCTCCTTCAGGATCCCTGTTCTCCCTGTTGATTTGTAATTTCCTAGCGCCTTTATTGTAAGAATAAACACTTACTGTTAAACGGCCGGAATCGTTTTCCCAAGACTTTGAAAATAAAGATTCATCCAGACTGCTGTCATATGGCATCTTTTCCCTCCTTGGTTAAAAGTGTGCCTTTATAATCTTCTGTTCAACAAGTGGCCTATCTAGAGGCCCCGTAGCTGTATTCTCGATTTTTCCGACTACATCGTAGCCTGAAATAACCTCACCGAATATTGTATGGCGCATATTAAGCCAGGGCGTAGAGACTGTTGTAATAAAAAACTGGCTGCCATTTGTATCGGGACCGGCATTTGCCATTGCAACTAATCCTGGCTTATTGAATTTGACACCAGTAGTAACCTCGTCTTCAAAAGGCATGCCCCAGATTGACTGACCTCCTCTTCCTGTTCCTGTTGGGTCGCCTGCCTGAATCATAAAATTTTTTATTACCCTATGAAAAATTATCCCATCATAATAGCCCTGTTTAACCAATTCTGTGAAATTCTCACAGGCCTTGGGAGCTATCTTAGGATACAATCTAATTTTTATAATCCCCTGATTTGTTTCCAATATTACAACATCATTGTCTTGGGCAGAATTGTAGCCACAGGCAATACCAATAAAAATAACTAAAGATAACATAACTAAAATTTTTTTCATAAAACCACCTAGCCTATCCAGATCTGAATTCAAAAAAAGCTTAGGCCTGAGCAATCATCTTATCGAAATCTTCTACTGTTATTGCTGGTGATGTAGAGAACGCAACATTTGTTAACCTAGTCAGAGCCAAGGACGCCTTCATCGCATCTTGTAAACCAGGAAAATCTACTATAAGAACCAAATCATGCTCCCCTAAAAGGGCATACGTTGATTTTAACTTGCCGCCAAGTTTTTCAATGACGCCCGTAGCTTCCTTTGTCCGATTAGCGCTTATTCCTTGTATTGCCTCTCGTGAATATTTACCAAACATAAAATAAATCGCCATATTACACCTCCTTAATGAGCACATCACTTATAGAGTCCTCAAGACAACATAAGTGATTTAGCCGAATTCACTTATACTTAATTTTCATTATCACAATCAAAAGCGCCAAAGCCAAGGTTGCGGTATTAGCCAGAATAATCGGCAACTCTCCTATCAATATCCCGTAGATTAACCAAAGTAATACGCCTAAAGAAAATACAGAAAATGTAATTAAAGAGAGGTCCTTTGTGCGTTTTGTCTTAAAAATCCTTATTACTTGCGGAAGAAAAGAGATTGTACACAAACTTCCTGCTATTAATCCAATTATAAAACTTTTCATCTAAAGAAACCTAAAATTTTAACGTCGCAGCCAAAAATGGTCCTGAAATCTGAGCCTGGAAGAAATCAGGATCATCTTCTGCCTCGATGTCGATCATTCTATAGCCACCGACTATGTCAAGATTCTTAAACGGTAGTATCTTTATACCTGCCTCTGCATCAAAAAAATAACCATAGTCCCCGGCCGAAATACCAGAGATCTCAGCAAAGAGATTCATTTTTTTAACTGGGTTAATATCTAAGGTAACGCCGACTGTTGGTAATACGCCAAAGAACTCCTCTGATTCCTTGATGGTCAAAGCCGGTGCATCAAGCGAAACATCTGCCAATATACCTTTTGCCTCCAATATAGTGCCAAATTTCATACCTCCATCAAATAAGTCAACGAATTGCCATAACCACCCAAATCTTAAATAGGTTATATCTAAATCTGACTTTACCTGCGCTCCTGAGGTATAAGATTGACCTTTAAACTCAATAGTACGTGATATACTCTGATCGCCGCTATAATCTACCTGGGTGTAGCCAAGTCTTATTTTGTTATTCGGCCCTATATGCCAGATAATTCGTCCTTCTGGAAAATCTTCATCACCGATGCCAAGGTCTGTCTTGAAATCAAACTTCGCGCCTACATTAGACTCAACCACTTTAGCCTCTGTATCCAAATCCGTAACCCAATAACGGCCTTGAAATTCTACTGTCACGTCTTGCCTAGCCTGGCTTTCGCAAAAGGCGCATGAAGAAACAAAAACTAAACCTGCAGTCACCATTAAAAATCCAAGAGTTATTAGTATCTTTTTTAACATGCAATCTCCTTTTAAGCCACCTCTAAAGCCTTATCCAAAAAATTAACTGCCTAACTTATCTCTATTTCAAGATAAAGCGCAGATATAATCTCTTTGGCTACAAGTATACTTTAGCATCTCAGAGGCAATACTGAAAGAAAAATTTCCTGCTAATTTAATCTCGCTACTTAAACTAATCATAAATCCTTAATCCTATAGACAACTATTTTGGCATCTTCATAAATTTTATTTAAAGGGAATATATTTTCTATATATTCATGAACTGGTGTATTTAAATAAGGCGAATGAATTATAATATATCTTAGATTAAAAGAGTCTATAAATTCTTCTACCCTTTTCTGCTCTTGGGAAATATTTTTAGGTAGCTGAATTTCCCTTGTTCTCTGTAACTCGAGAATAGCTACGAAAATTGGCTGACGTAAGTAATAAAACGCAGCGCTGGAAGGGAATCTCGATACATAACCTCCAAATATAGGCTTCTGATGTATAGACTGGTAATACATAGCGCGCACGCTTGATTGTTCGCCAAGTAACTTAATACTATCCTGCCACCCCAGAGGAATTTCTAAAACAACGCCTGTCTGTTTATCTCTTTTAATCTGCTCGTAAATAAGTGGCGGTTTAATATTTTCTATAGGGACTCTGGCTAAATATTCAAATGAAATCAATGCTATTATAATAATAGCAGCGAACGATTTCTTCCAAGTTTTTTTTAGTTTATCAAAAATAAAAACAAGAGAAAACGAGGACAATATTGCACAACATAACATTGCCATTATCAAAAAGCGAGCTGGGATTCTTACATTCTTTAAAATAGGAGTAAAATAAATAATAAAAAATGGCAACGGAATCATTATCTTTCTTCCTAAAAAATGGGGAAATAAGCCTAGCGACAAAAGAAGAAAAACAATAAGAGAAAATGACCAAAATTTCGCATCCTTCTTCTTATTATAGAATTTAATTATTGCCAGCGTTGTCAAAATAATAACCGTAAAGCCGATAAAGACTGTGCATTCTGCTGTATTGCCCCTAAAGTATTGCGCAATTTGGCCTGCAAATTCACCAAGAACCGGATGTAATACCGAGGGCGTAAAAAAACCAGCCAAATCTGCTACATAATTTTCTGCAAATTGCGAATGTGTTAAGTCTAGAAGTCTAGATTCTAAAGACACGTATCTGAAGATAGCTATCAAAAGAGGCAAAAAGATTATGAAGAAGGTAAGAAAAAATGTTAAGATCTTTTTAAGAAAGAGGCGATTTAAAATTAACTTCTTATCCGATATCAATACATATCCAAGGTAAAGAAACGTAAAAATTATCAAATAAAAGAGATAATAATAAGCTGAGAAGACATTGAATAATAAAAAGATACCAGCTAGAATCGCATTAAATAGCTTACCTTTTTCCTTGGTCATGCGGATCAAAAAAAGGACATAAAAGGGAATCCATTGAGTCGTTATTAAATCGTAATGGCCTAAAAGATGTGCAAACCTATAAGGACAAAAGGCAAAGATGAAACCCCCGATAAAGGCTGCCAGCCTGTTTTTAACCAAATAATTGATTAACAGGTATGTTCCGAAACCAGAGAGGACAAAGGATAGGACAGTCAGAATATTATTAGCAACAAGAACATCAAAAAGTAACTGAAACGGTATAGAAATAAGTCCGTTTAAGAAGGTCAATTCATGCAAGGTCAGATTTATGCTGTTCGGGTAAAAGATATAATCTGTATGGAAAGGATTGGTCTTAAGGTCAAGAAGGGCAAATTTTACCCACCAAAGGTTCCAGAGAAATAATGGACCATCACCGCCATCGCTATAGAAACCAGTAGTGAAATTATTAATTAAGGGGTAAGTAAAAAATACGGTTAGGACTAGGTAGCCAATAAGGACTGCACAAATTATAGTTAGAGGATTCTTGGAGATCTTATTATAACAATAAATTAATTTTTCTCTCACTTCTCATTTAAAAAAAGAACTGGTCTATCTTGTTAAATCCTACATTAAAATTTAACTGAGGTGGGTAACGGGAAACTACTTTTTTTGTTTCTAACTTGTTGGTTTAAATGGCATTCTCTCATCCCATTGAAAATACCATGGTTTACCAGTGTTATCTTGGAAACCAACTCTATATTGAGCCACAGCAATCTTACCTTGTGAACCCTCTTGAAATTCAATAATACCAACCAATTCTACGGCGATGTCCATGTTCCACAAAGGCACAGAGGATACTTTTACTTCTTTATCATTCAATTTCTCTAGAAGTTGTTTTTTTGCTTCTTGGACATCTTTCCACCCACCATTAAATTCAATAATTGTGATATCCTTTATCTCGGAATTGATTATTTGTTCAATTCTATGCCATTCAATTTTTACGTGGTTATTCTTTCCTTCCGGGTCAACTATTGAATAAAGGCCACCCTGTCCATAACAAATAAAGGAATACAATAAAATAATAACTGTCGTTATAAAAATTTTATTTTTCATTACTTTTATTTTAATGCTGCAAAAAAAGCTGGGGTCTCCCTCAAATATCACGAGAGAACTCCTATCTTTATCTACAAGACTTTATTATATCGAGAATATACCAATTATCAAGAAAATTCGGTGTTCTAAAGAGGTCATTTTCCTCGCCAAATTTTGAGCACCAAAATATAAAAATATAGTGAAATCCTGCGAATGCTACAAAATTATCTCCCTATAAAAATCCCTACAAAATTCAAAGAATTTTGCAGGACTAGTCCTATGTAACCCTTGGAGATTACGTAAGGCACAATTTATACTCAAAAGACATTCATCTATATACGCGGAATGTAAAATCAACAAGCAGGGATGGTATTCAGCCAGCTTTGAAATTCATCAAAACAAGGCCAACTCTTCTGGAAGGATGTATGGTCTATTATGATATTATCTATCGAAGGGAGCAATTTTAAAAAGGCTATCTTGGGTAAAAGATCAGAAAATTCAGATTGATTCCATTCAACATATTCTCCTTTTTTACAATTCTTATTCTTGACAACAATCTGCTCTAATTTCCGATTGTGACAAATCAAAACTAAATGATCCTGTTTTCCTTTATACTTGAAGTGCACATGACCGCCATTATGACCTGTATTTCTTTTAAAAGCAAAACAAATCTGCTTTGCGATTTTTTTGAGATTGCATCTTTGGGCTTTTGGCATGCGTGCATCCTTATAAGTCTTTATCTTTTTCAACTCCTCAACATATCTACGTATCTTTATATTTACTGCCTCCAATTTTGGCCTAACGACCAGAGCGATTAAAAATTGTCCTGTTAGACCACTTAGCCAATCTATACCAACATCCTTGATCTCGAAGCCACGTCCACCTAAACCAGATATCTGAAGCATCTCATCCAAAACAGCAAAAAACATTATAAAAAGACTCGACCATCCGTAGAGAATTTGTGTACCAATATTATGTCTTAGGGCCCGATAAACAAATAAACTCAATATACCATATCCTAAGAAATGTAATCTATCTGTAGTGACTTTTACATTCATTAAAAAGAACATGCTTACGATGAAAAAAACTCCCAGCCATATATATGAAGAGGCGGCAGATTCTTTACCTCTTGCGATTAAATAAATTAATAAACAGATAAATACTGCTGCGATTAATAAGTTTATTATCATATTTAAAATAACATCAACTGTATCTGCATTTAGACTAACAAGAAGTTTGTTAGAAAAAGGTATGATTAATAATAAGAGGGAATAAACAGATATTGCAATTGTCCAATCAAGGATTATCCTGGTCCTTTGGTACATTTCTAGTTTAGATGTGATTTGATGCTGTTGATTAGTACTGTGACTTTGAGTTGATCCAGGGAAAATGGCTTCACTATATAATCACAAGCACCTAACTCTATAGATTCTCTGCAAACAGATTCATCTTTTAGGCCTGTTATAATTATAACCTGAGTCTGTGGACTAATTTTCTTTATCTTTTTTAAGAGTTCAAGACCATCTACATCTGGCATAACAATATCTAGAAGTACGATAAAGGGCTTTAATGCTTCAACCTGCTCTAACACAGCCTTGGAATCAGTTACTGAAGACACCTTATATCCTTCGTTAGCTAGAAACTTACCCGTATATTCACATACGTCAGGTTCATCATCCACTATAAGAATGTAATCGCTGGGCTTTTTTTCTTCTCTAATCTCCTTTTTTTCTTTAGCCTTGGATACCATCCTATATATTACCATAATAAGGCCGTTTGCATCAAAGGAGGGTGGTAAATATTTACAGGAGCCATATCTTTTAATTCTATCTATTAATTCCTTTACTGATTCTGGCTCTACTGCTATCATAACAGGTAGTCCCGGATATGCTTGTTTATATTTTGCCAGCACCCGTATTGTATCCTCGCCTAATAAATCTGCCCTAAGAATTAAAAGGTCAAAAGGACCCTCTGCTAAATCAAGTTCACTGCTTTTATTTTCAATACTCTTTATATTATAGCCCTTTTTCCTAAATTGATCTAAGATTGTCCTAAATTTTTTTTCATCGTAATCCAAAGCTATAATATCAACCTCCTCAAGCTGTTGGACCTCTACCTTTGTTGCCCACCCATGGATGCTTCTTTTGAGTAAGTCTAAATCGATTGGCTTGGTAATATAATTAACTGCTCCTAACTTTAAAGTCCGCTGTTCAACTTTGGTATCTTTTACTATTGTGACCATTGTAATAACTACCTGTTTATCAATCTGCCTTATCCTCTCTAAAGTCTGAATCCCATCCATTTCAGGCATCCTAATGTCCAGCAGGATCAGTTGCGGCCTTTCTGTTTTTACCTTTTCTAAGGCCTCTCTTCCTGAAGTGGCGATTATTACCCGATAGCCTTCTCTAGAAAGAACTTCCTCCAGGGAATTACAGAAATCCAATTCATCATCTACTACCAGTACTTTTACCATTTTGGGCCACCTATTCATTTAATTAACGCTCTTAAGGAAAAGGTACGTTGAAATAGCTGTCTCTAAGGCACTAAAGCCAAGGGGTTTCGTTATGTAGTCTGTAGCACCTAATCTAAGCGCTTTCTTAGCTGTATCTATTTCATCCACGCAGGTAACCATAATAACCGTCATTTCTTTATCAAGTTTCTTTATTCTACGCAGACACTCAATCCCATCCATTTCAGGCATCCTAATGTCTAACAATATTAATTCTGGTCTCTCAACCAATATTCTAGACAGGGCCTCCTGTCCATTGCTTGCAGTATCTACATCATAGCCTCTCCTATCAAAATATTGGCTAATTACCTCGCGTACATCAGACTCATCATCTACTACTAAAATCTTGTGATTCATTGTTGCCACCCCCAATAAAAAAGCCTATTCTTTTGAAAGAATAGGCTTAAACTTCTTCGTTCTGTTTCGGCAACTGACTACCATATCCTCACTTTCAAGGATTTAGGCTCTTGAAGTTTTGCGGTCCTTTTAGGACCGGGCACTCGGCCCGCCCCATTCTTTCAAATGGTTTGCCTTTCTCGTCTTACTGACTTTATAGTCTTATCCACTTATAAGTATAACACAAGAATAGGTATTTTACAAAGCGAATTACATAATCTATTGTAAAATAAGAGGTTAAGTTAAATGTGGCGGTCTATTCTTATGGCTCTGGCGGCTGGAAAGTTGCTTCTTTGGCTAACAACTCATAAAGCTCTCCTAGAGCCTTATTTAAAGATTTAGCATTCTCTTCAATACTGCCTAACACATCAATAATATGGGAAATTCTCTCTTCTAAATCTTCATCAGAAAGTTTATACAAGCCTTCCTGTTTCAAAATTTCCCTGTTTGAACCAGCAGCAAGGCAGATATTGCTTATCTTGTTAAATAGGGGATGAAGGAGCTCTTTTAGTTTATCCTTATCCATTTTCGTCCTTTAGTAATTCCAAATATCTTAAGGGCCCCTTTCGTATGGGCCGAGGGAAAAACTCTCTTGTTTGCCTGGTTGTATTTTAGACATAATATCCTACTATATCTAGGAGTTTTGAGCACCAGAGAAGGAATTCCTCGCTGATTTCTAGAGGCATTAATTGTAAGAGAAATAAGTCTAAAATTATTGCAAGAACCGCCACAAAATGATTTAAAACATTACCTTTGCGGATCTACTAGAAACAAGAGACTAACAAAATATCTTCTTTTAACGACCTTCATTCTTGCGCTTTGAATAACAATCCTTGCAGTATATCGGACGATTATCTCTGGGTTTAAACGGGACTTCGCACTCTTTCTTACACTCCGAGCAAACAGCCTTGTGCATCTCCCGTGGCCCGCCGAATCCACCACCACCATGATATCCCATGTTTCCTCCTTGTCTACAAGGACAACGCCCGCGCAATTCCAATAAGCGCGGGGTGTCTTTTATTTCTGCTAAAGATTTAGCCTTGAGTTATGATTATAGGACTTTTAAAAAAGATTACAAGTATTTCTTTATTCTAAGGCGACCTGGTCATTGGGAACCTGTCCAGACTCAGGCGTGGCCTCCATCGCTTTTTTATCCAGTTTTCTTTGTTTCTTTTCCTCTGCCTTCTTTTTCCTGGCCAATTCTTTCTGATACTTTTTATATGAATAATTATCTCTTGCCAACGTATCTCCTTTTATCTTGGCCCATCCCGCATGACGACACCCTTAATTTTCATCTGGCTAAAATTATATCATAAAATCGGTAAATGGGGTCCTTCTAACGTTTCGCGAGGAAATTCCTCTCCTTATTCATAAAAGCAATTATATCTTTTCCCAACATCTTCAGAAACAAAATTCGCTCAACTGGTTATAAAGAAAAAATAGCAGGCTATCCTCTATACAAAAAGCGAACATTCCGAAGACTATAAGGATAGAAGACTAACATTTTAAGAAGACTTCTTCAACTTTTGAGAAGACTTCTTCGGTGCTAATTGAATCAAACCTACCACTTACAACTTTACAGGTGGGATCAAGAAGGATTTCTTCCCCTTTTTTGTTCTGAAGAAGTATGCTGTTTTGACCCAATGGGCGCCAGCGCTGAGGATTAATCCCTGGCTGCGAACGTAAAAAAAGAGAAATAACAGGAATTCCCACTGCTGCTCCCATATGAACAGGTCCAGAATCATTCGAAATAAGCATCCGACACCTCTTTAAAATACTCGTAAGCTGTGAGAGCGAAGTCTGCCCTGTCAGATCAATCACCCTGCACCCAGCATGTGCCATTATCTTACCGGCTGCTGGTTGCGCAGTTTTTCCGCCAACAATAATGATCGACGCCTTATATTGTCTAATAATCCGGGATGCCAAATCCGCGTAAAAATCTATCGGCCAAAACCTGGTAGGACAACTTGCGCTAGGATGAAAGGCAATAACAGGGCTACCAACAAGTTTATGATCTATAAAAAACCGTTCTGCCCAGACCTCAGCGTCTTCATGCAGAGCCAATTGAAGCTCTAAGTCCCCACCTTTTACGCCAATAGCTTTCAATAGATCCAGACAATATTCAGCTTCGTGCTTCGTTCCTAAATGACGATCATCAACAATGGGCTGGGTTAAAAGAAAACCAAATTTATTATTCTTATATCCAAGTCTATGGGGAATGCCGGCCAAGAAACATGCCATATTATTACGTTTTTTTGTGTGATAGATAATAGCGAGATCAAATTTCTTCCTTCTTAAGGCAGCGACGTGCCGAAAATAACTCCACCAGCCACCAGCCCTATCTTCAATAATTACCTCGTCAATGAAAGGCAAGCCCTCTACAAGATCCTTTGTCGATTGATCTACCCACAACGAAATCCTTGCTAAAGGAAATGTCTGATCTAACGCGCGGATAGCAGGTATGGTTAGAATCACATCACCCATACGATCGGTACGAACTATAAGAATATTCTTAACACGGTACATATTAATGCCTTTACAAATTTTTATTAAGTCTAAATAATAACTTGGGGTCGCTGATTAGACGAAGTTAGAACCTGCCTGATAACTGCCTACACAAAATAGGATAGTATATCAGAAGCGCTGGCAACCAAAATTTGCTTTTCCCCATACTTATGAAGTTTCCTGTAATTTGCCTTATGGACTATTTGAATCCCTTTATTGCAAGGTATCTGATTAATAAACTTTTTCCAATTACCAGAGAGATTCGCATCATTCAGCTTTGCCTCAATGGGCAGCCAGGGCTTATTATCCTTGCATATTAGAAAATCTATTTCTGCCTTATCTTTGCTACGAAGACTAAATAATTCATAATTACCGGTCCCATTATCTGTCCAGAAATGACAAAACTTTAGCAAGTGACTCGCTACCATGTTCTCAAATCTTGCAGATATATCCTTAACCTCACTATAGTCCCACAGATAAAGTTTTCCTTCTTTTTTTAATGTTCTGGATATGGATTTTTGATAGGGTTTTAGCTCAAATATATAATACAGCTCTTTAAGATAAGTCAACCACCTTCGAATAGTATCGAAACTAACTTCAAGAGTTTCTCGCAATGTAGCCCTACTTAAAAAAGAACCCACTTTCTCCGGTATTAAAGATGTAAGCATTTCAATCTGACTTAATTCTGGAATCCTGCTTAAATCTCTCAAATCTTCTCTTATAACTTTCTCAACTCTTCCTTTTTGCCACAGTCTGGCATGACGTTCATTTTGTGCCAAGAATGGCTCCGGAAATCCTCCAAACCGCATCAAAGCATCTAAATTTTTCTGGGTTGTCTTTTTTGAATTTAATGATTTTGAAAACACCTGGTCGAGAAAATTATCCGGATTAATAACAGGATTCTTTTCAATTTCTGCAAGCGAAAAAGGATGCAAACGAAAATGATAATATCTCCCTAAAAGACTATCACTTCCTTTCTTATAAACATTCAGTCGTGCACTACCCGTAACGATTATATCTAATGGTTGTTCTAAGGTATCATAAATCCCCTTCAGGGTTCTTTTCCACAACTTTGCTTTATGAATCTCGTCAAAAATGACAATAGGAGCATGCTTACTCTTTTTGGGTATTATGCTTGAAGGATTCTTTGTCCATATTCTTCTAAACTCTACATCATCCCAATTGTTGTAGATGCCCTTTCCACGCTTCTTGAGCATTATTTTTGCCAATGTTGTCTTCCCACATTGGCGCGGCCCAGAAACAAAAGCCATTTTGTGCATTGGAAAACAGATTTCGTCTATTGTCGAGATTAAATATCTATTTCTCATATGAATAGTATATAAAGAACTACCCTAAATGTCAAGACCAAACTCGCATAACATCTCAGTTTGGTCGGATTTGGGTTCCTCCCGAAATTAATGAGGGAACTTCTATCTTTATTCACATCGCTTTATTATATCAGAATTATTGCGATTTTTAAGAAATGTCTGCCATTAGAGAGGTGATTTCCTCGCAATGGTGAGCAAAGTCGAACCACTCGTCCAATACGGGAAGTGTGCTTTTTATATTGAGAAGGGCCTTCTAATTATTTTAATAACCTGCGCTCTGAGTTCTATCAAAATAACAATAATCTTAGCCAATAAAGCATCCCATTTTGTAACAACAATATATACCAGACTGGCTTTAATTTTTACTTTTATGGATTTGCTTAGTATACCCGGAATAATATGAGCATATTTAGCGAGGAATTCAATAAATTTTTCCTCTTTAATCCAGGGTAGGTTTTCAATTTTGTAATATCCGGTGTGGACATTGCCGTGTTCTATATTTTCATCTGTTATCATCCCAGCCCAATCTCTTAAAGCCCGCGGCACTCTAAGGCCATTCTTGATACATAAATCATATAAACCGCTGCCAGGATAGGGTCTAAAAATACTAAAAGAGTAATGAATGGCTGGGGGGCATATGCGAGAAATCTGTATCATTATTTCAATTGTGTCAAATATTTCTTTTTTGGATTGAGTAGGGATGCCTATCATCCATGAATAAATAGGAATAATATCTGCTTGGCTGCAAACTTCTGCCGAATGAATAATTTGTTCAACCGTTATATCTTTTGTTATCAGATCCAGGATTCTTTGGTTTCCTGATTCGGCTCCAATATTAAAGAATTTGCAACCAGTGGATTTCAAGTTTTTAGCAAAATCTAAAGAAATATAATCATCTCTGAAATAACTTGCTTTTATATTAGTACCCCATTCTTTAGTAATTTCTCTTTTTTTTAATCCGGTTATAATTTCAGAAGCTCTTCCTTTGCTGAAAAAGAAGTCTTCATCTATAACACGATACGCATCCAGATTATACCTCTTGATGTTAATTGACAGCTCATCAAGATATCTTTCATGACCTAAGGGTGTCCATTGATTGTCAGTGGCTTTATTAATACAGAATGCACACCGCCAAGGACAACCACGCGCAGAGATAATATTTAGAGCTCTATTGGGTTTATCAGAAAGAAAATGAGGAAACGGCCCAAGATAACGTTTCAAGTCAAGTAATTCATAATCAAGATAAGGGTAATCTATCATTTCAATATTTTTTTCGGGGGCGTTGAATTTTCCTTTAACACAGGTGCCCGGGATGTCTCCAGCTATCCTGCCCTTTGTCATCAATTGCTCGCATATTGTAAATAAAGGTGCCTCTCCCCTGCCATGCACAACAATATCCACTGAGCCATCTAACGATGTCTCTTTAGGAAAGAGCGTGGGATGCACGCCACCCCAGACAATAGGTATAGATTTATCAATACTTCTGACAAGATCAGATAGATGTAACGCATGAGAGACCTGAGCAGTCATTACGGAGAAACCGATCAAGATAGGCTTTGGTTCGTTTGTTATTATATTAGAAATTAATCCCGATATATGTTCTTCTTTATATAAAACTACATCAATAAGCTTAACCTCTAAATCAATTTTCTTTATATAACTGCCTAATGCTAAAATTGATAAAGGTTCGCGTGCGGCAATATTTTGAGGACATGGTTGAAGGTCTTTGCGAAATTTAGGATTTATAAGTAATATCAGAGGCATTTTTAAAGGTACTTTCCCTTATAAAATAAAATTTTTAAAACTTTTTTTGAATATCAAAAAAATCTTAGCATAGCCGGATTAATATTGCACAAAAATTGGTGCCAGAACTCATTATCTCGTTGTAGTAAATATGTTGTGTATAAATCACAAGCCCGAGTTTGAACTCGGGCTTTGGTTTCCTATAAATATCTAATGCTTCCCAGGGGGCATATTTTAACTTATTTTTTTACATTTGGAGCTTTTAGACTCCTCGTTTCGCTCGAGGTGAAATTTTTGATTTGCAAAGGATTAAAGTCCTAAGCACATTTTTTAATACTATCTGCAGCCTAAGTTGAAGCCTTCAATGACGTCATTTCGACAACTTTTGATTCTTAATAGTTCCCGACCATTTATTTAGTGCTTGGATATTTTCAATTGTTCTTTCAGGTTTAGAGGTCCAAAAGATTATGTATGCTTGTGCCAAAGTAGCGAGGAACAATAGACTTGTTAGTATAATTATTGCCCATGAATGGAATCTATGTGCCTTTGCAAGATTACTATTTGAATTTTGTATTTTCGTAGATTCTAAACATAGCGCTTCTTTAAAAACAGCGATTTCGCTACTCAAGAACCTGATACTTTTGGATTGTAACACTGCTTCAGCAGGTGAAGCACTTGTCGGATCAGTAACCTTGGAAAGAAGCTCTTCTAATTCATCAATTGACATCTTAGCTAAATTATTCATGTATTCTCCTTCCTTTATGATGGGCTTCTCCTTTGTAATATTCGGGCCGTTTCTATTTTTCAAAAATTAGAAGCGGAAGATAATTAACTATTATGTCCCCGGAATTTTTGGATTTCTTGCATAATATGTTTTGTCTCTCTGCGGTACGTAAAACGTCTATGCCATTATTCATCACACTATAGGTTGTGTGATAAAAAATCTAGAACAATGCCTCTTTTCAACTGGTCATGGCAGAATTGATTCTGATAGTTTCTAAGACACCCATAGCAACTTGTTTCCCTGCCGCAGCTACAATTTTCAACCCGGTTTTTAGTTATTTTAATTACCTCATAAAGATTTTGGTCTTCCATTATTCTTTTGACGTGTCCAGCCCCACCAGGCACATTATCGAAAAGAACAAGAGCCGGTTTGCCTTCATAAGCATACAAACATCCATCTAGATCTCGACGGCTAATACCCAAAGCTTGACTGGCGCCTTCGAGTAAGGCGTATAGCAAAGAAAACCAAAAACCTTCTTCATTCAATGATTCGTTAAATTTGAATTTTTCAAAAGCAATCACTAAGATATCGGTTTTGAAGGTATGGCCAAGATGAAGCCTTGATTTCAAAGTAGCAGAGCAGTTTCCTCCTATCGGACTTTTGTCGTGTTTTTTTACCCTATCAGAACTAGCAAACCCGCAATTGAAACATATTGAAAATCCTGAACCCTTCTTTCCCTTGCATATCACTGCGAGTTCTCCATTAGAGGCATACTGGCATTTAATCGTAAGTTTTCCAATCTGAAATTTTTCCTTTACGGGTTCGCCGTAACCAAAGAAATAAGGTCTTGTAGTAAACTCCCGCTTTGGCCGTGACTCTCCTGGTTTTTGAGGTTCTTCTTCTCTGCTCGTGACAAAACCAAAAATAGGCACTATAAATTTGTGTATTTCTGTTCTTGCTATTTCCTTCCCGCAGCTTTCGCATTTAAAAGAAGGCGGTCTATCATCAATGGTTCCTTCCTGCATGTGGAATCGTTTACAGTCAGGACAGACAGCATACCATCGAATTGGCCATGTTCTGTCTTTCACTGCTCTTAGCCCTGCGCTTTTCCACACATACCCATTAGCTACCACCGCACTTCCAGGTGCGAATTCAGATATTGCTATACGAAGGTCCCGTTCTAATTGAATATACTTGGCCGTACGAATATGATGTTGTAGTGCAAGTTCCACAACATCAACAGGGAAACCATATTTTGGAATGACATTGTGGCTTGCGAGAAAGCCGATGAGTTTTTTCTTTCGAATGGTTTTCATTCTATCATCAGCCCATTTGCGGTCAGAGGTTAACTGGCTTTCTCTTATTTTATTCCCTCCAGAGTCTATAATCTGTTTCAATTCTTCCCCTCTCTTTTGGTAAAATTCTTTCAATTTCAAGAATTCATCATTTATTTCAACATCAGCGATTTCCAAAGAGCCGTCCTTGTCTAGTAAGTCTTTTATCCATCCCCAATTTTCCAGCTCAAATGTTTCATGTAGATTTACAGGAATTGTTCTCATTAGCGAATGCAATAAAGCTTGTGGTCTGCTATTGAGATATTCTTTTAGCTTCTCTGCCCCTGAAATTTCCTTTTTGCTTTCCTCGCTGAGATGAAAAAAGGAATCTACAACTCCAAAATAACTGCGATACTTTCGGAAGAAATCAGAAAAAACCATAGAGTGAAGGTGCCTACGGACAATTTTTTCGTTGCGAACCTCAACAGCAGGCGGCTTTATCCTACCCTCTATTAACCTCTCTGGGTCTTTGAAATAAGTAAGATCATGAGACCTGCGCTGTGCAAAGGTCAGCGTAAAACCAACAGAATCAAGTTTTCTACCTGCCCGGCCTGAACGCTGAACATAGTTAGATGGTTCTGGTGGAACGTTGCGTAAAAATATGGCTTCCAATTCGCCGAGATCCACGCCTAATTCAAAAGTAGTAGAGCAACTCAATACATTTATATCTCCATCTATAAATCTTTGCTGAACAACAGAGGCATAGCTTTGGGTCAGTTGAGCTGTGTGCTCGTGAACATTCATTTTTGTAAGATCAAGACTGCTGTAAAGAGACCTATAATGATTATTTTCTACATCAAGGTATTTTGAAGAATTCTTCAAGGACTCGAGAGCTCCGTCACATCCAAATGTAGGACATACCTCATGGATACTTATTGGCGAGATTAAACCGCATTTATCACATATAAACCACGAATCACCTGTATCCTCTTGGATAATTTTCCAGTATTTATAGTCAAGCTGATAAACAACTCCTGACCTAGAATCACTGAACTGACAAACACCTTTATTTACCAAGTGCTTTGTTAAATCATCCCAAATTTTACTTAACAGCTTCCTGCACTCATCTTTATTGCCTTTGTTTCCTGATATACGCTCATAGAGTTTATGCAAAAATTCTAATCTGGAGTTTGATCTGCTCTGTGCGGGAATGAATGAATATATTCCCTTCTTAGAGTCGGATTTCTCGCCACGAAATTTGTATTCTTTCTGCCTCGGAGCGAAAATTTCATCCTTCGGGCTTGGCGCATCTTTAGGAAAGGTTATGGCTCTGTTCATTCGAAGTGAGTTAAACAGTATTTGATACAGTGCCTTAGCCTCTTCATCAGAAAGATTCCAAGGCGGCTGCAAAAGCTCTTCTATTGGCTTCCAATCCTTTGGCATAATCAGCGAAAACGATAGCAAGCCAACTCCTTCAAGACAGTTTCTGCGCTCCCAACCCAAGGCACAAAAATCCCGCAGAATAAGTCCCCAGATTTCTCTTTTCTTTTGTTTTTCATCCTTAGTTAAATCCATCAGAGAGTTTTCCTCGGAGATTTCAAGCATATCCCTGGAAAGAGTTTCCAGTCTGTAATCTTTTATTGATTTGTTTTTCCGCAATGCTTCGATAATCAGTCACCTAAAAAGAATCCGTCCATACGTGTAGTCAAGATAGGGAGCAAAAAATGCTGCGTCTTGCCTACTGTCAGAAAAAGCCAATATTTTTTTCTCTTTTTGTTTCTCCTTTTCAAGCTTTTGAAACAGGGCTGTTGTTAAAACCGCTGCAGGAGCATCCTGCTGGAACAAGAACTCTCTAACAATATTAATCGAACGCAGGCCGCATAAATAGCATTTGTTTAGAATGCTGTCTTTAGGGGTTATCTCAATTAAGAGCCGTGTTCCACCCTTTTTATCAGAACACGTACATTTAGGCTCATCTCCGTATTCCCCGACTGAACCGCATCTTACACATATTTTCCAAGTCTTGCCTTTCTCTGCTATTTCTTCTGGGATTGCCACCTCTTCATCTTCATCTTCTTCAAGCAAAAGTGAAGGCTGCCACAAAAGGAAGTATCTTTTTCTTTCTTCCGGAATCTTGACTTTAACAGAAGACTGAATTAATTTTTCATTAATGATATCGCCTATCAGATATTCCTGTCCGCATCTGCGACAGGAAGCTAATTCAAAAACCGGATATCCTTCATCTGTCTGCTTGCGTCGTTCAAGAAAAATTTTTGGCTCTGGAAAGAATGACGCAAATATACCCTCAGGAGCGCGCACAAATAAATGATAGCGCGCAGGCAGGAGAGGCAATGACTCTTCTTCCAAACGAACCCAAACAGCCAAATTCACAAGGCTTTTCATTGCTTGGCGGTCCTCGCTTGAAATGTCATTGCTGTCAATGACCTGCTTAACGCAATCTTCAAAATTTGTTGGCTTTCTTTCCAAAATTTCTTTTAATTTCAGCAGTCTTTTGTCTTTTGATAAGATTTCGTATAGGAATTTTTTAACATTGCTGCCGGCTTTTTCTTTCACCTGGGTCAAAAGTGCTTCTGAAATACCCTGCTCTTTGCATATCTCATGACATTTTCCCAGAATTATGCTCTGTTCCGCCTTGGTTCTTATTATTTCATCAAGTCTTGGATATAACTTTAGGGAATAGTCAAAAAAATCTTTCTCTGTAACTTCTACTTTGATTCTCTCGTCTTTTATTACGTCTTGATGTTCCGCGTCTGACGGATTCCATTCAAACTTCTCGCCAAAAAGGTTTTTCGCAAATTCAGCAACCTTGCCAAAATCCTCTTCCTCTTTTACCAATGTTGCGCTTGTGGCAATGCATTGCAGAACGCCTTCTTTGCCTTCACAAACACGGTCTTTTAAGCGGCGCATAAGCATTGCCATCTCAATGCCTGATGCTCCTTTGTAAATGTGCGCTTCATCCAAAACGAGAAATTTCCAGTGTCCTGCATACTCTCCATCAAAAAATGCGCAATCAGCAGGCCGCAGAAACAGATATTCCAGCATGGCATAGTTTGTGATGAGAATATTTGGCGGCGTTTTTCGCATTTCCTCTCTTGATATTAGCTCGCTTTTTACCGGTTCAATGCCTGCGCTCCTCAATTTTTCCTCTGCCTCTCTTCTGGATTCAGGAGTATCGCCAACATATCTGCCAAAAGTTATCTGCATGTCCGGCATTTGTTCTTCTAAAGTCCTTGCTATACCCCTTAACCTACGTAGCTGGTCATTTGCCAACGCATTCATGGGATACAGTAAAAGGGCGCGTACGCCTGGCCCAAGATTGCCTTCCTTATGTTCTTTGATAAGGTGATTATAAATCGGAAGTAAAAAGCACTCGGTTTTTCCACTGCCTGTACCAGAGGCAATAACCGCGTTTCGACCCTTCATTATCTTCCTGAGTGCTTTTTCTTGATGAGTATAGAGAGGATTCTTATACAAATCGAAACATTCGAGTTCACTGCGGAATATCCCTTTTGCGATTAGGTCCTTGAGATAAGAGGTTGTTTTGAATGGAGGCGTGGCTTCCAACAACGGTCCGTTTATGAACCAAAATTTATCCACCTCTTTATAGAAAAGATCTCGCAGTTTAATATCTCTCAAGCGGAAAGCAGTGGTTAAATATCTCTTATAACTCTCCTTAATTGCGTCAGTAACCTTAAGAGGGTCTAGTGACATTCTTGCCTCCTGTTGAAAGTGCTGTATAAATCATCGAATTCTTTCAGCAATAACTTTTGAAATAAATCTATTTTTGTCTTTAACTTATTTTGCTTTTTAATCAGGAATCTTTCGCCATATTTATCCATGACAAACTTGATAAAAACCATGCTCTTTATCACAAATTCCTTTTTATACTTTTCTTTTTCTTCGTTTGTTTGTTTTTTCCTTAATCTATGATAATAGATATTTCGTATCTTTTTAGAGTTCTGTTTTTCTTTCGGACATTTATCTTTTATCTGACGTAAAAAGAAACAAATCCTTTTCAAGCAAACGCCTTTCATCAGGTTATTTAGATCTAGCTTCGGCTCTGAAGAGCCTCTAGATTTTGGTTCAGGCTTAATGCGTAAGATTTTAATTTTTTCAACAGGCCCTGTTTCCCTTGCTTTTTTAATCTCTATCTTTAAAATTAATTCATCTTCATAGTGCTTTATTGTCTCGTAAAACCGGTTAAAATCCAAAACGAAAAGTCTGTTCTTTAAAACAAATCTCTCTGGTCCCTGGCGCCTCTGCCCATTTTCTTCAAGTACTGCTAATATATCATATTTACTATTAAAATCGTTGGTGCGGATTAACAAATCCAGCGGTTCTCCTGTCACCAATTGCTTTCTTTGCATAAGATATGGTTTATCCTGCCAGTCTTTCTGTTTAGATGTCTTCCATTTTAATCTCGGTATTGTCGCACATATCCTTATGGTGACCCCACTTTCTCCTTTCTCCCCAACAGAAAACTGGCATCTATCCTCTTTAGGTTTTAATATGAGCTCAAATGAATTGCCCTCTTTTGATTTCAGCTCTTCACCTTCTGCATTTCTCATTTCCCGTTTTTCGATATCATCTAAAACAACCGTAATCAGTGAAGATTTATGTCCTGCCTTTGGGTCAGGAATTATCAGCTCTTTAGGATAATTTAATTCAATATAAGAAATCCAGCGGAAGAAGAGCGTATCGTCAGATATTCCGGAGCCGCACGGGCAAATGTCAACCTGAAACTCGCCACTACTGCAAGGAAGGGATTCAGTAAGACTTAATGTAAGAGGCTCATCGCCTGTCCAGCTTTCAGCAATCATCTTACTACTGCCAAGTACCCTATTCTGAACCCATACATTCCATCCCTGTTGATTCTTATGTGGCGCTATTATTTTGATAGTTCTACCAGTAAAAAGCGGGCACGTACTCTTAAAATCATCTTCGATAAGAGGCTCACTTTCCAGATTAAAGGTTGGCTCGCAAGGTAACCTAATTTCAACGTCTGTTTTCCTATTCCTTATAATCAAAATATCGATTTTCCTCAGGTCAACAAGAATGGGCCTGTATTTCTCCCATATCCAGTCTACTGGCTCATCGATTATCCATTGTTCCACTTCCTTCGGCTCTGACGCCAAATCATAATCCTCCTCCAGTAATATCCAGACCATCCTCTTGGGAAGCAGTTCAACATTGTATAACATTCTGCCCTTGCTTTCGCCTATAGCAATAAAGATGTAAAAAGCCTCATTTGCATGCTTATACCTGTATACTCTGTTTTGAACCTCTTCAGGGAAAATAACTTCAAATTCATTCAATGGCTTTTTTATATATATGCTCTGTTCTCCTACTTCCGCATAGTTATCTTCAGGAAAAACCCTTGCCTGAACTTCTTGCTCCTCATTGTTCAACTTCAACTTATAATTCATGTACTTGGCAATGTTCTGCCCCGCTCCAACATTGAATTTCTGCCTTGACAAAACCAGATGAATCTTTTCTGTATAATCAAAATCTGTTTCTACATATGGGCTTTCAAATCTCGCAACAGTCTCCTCAAGTTCTTTTATCTCGGCTGTTTTCCTTTCATCAGGAATTGCAGTTTGCATTCGTACATCAGACTTCTGCGTCTTTCTCTTTTGAGCTCCCAAATTTATAATTTTCTCTCTCTTAGAATCTTGAGGTTTTTCGGTCGTCTCTTGGGCTTGTTCTTTCTTTTCTGTCTTTACTATATCATCAATTTCGGTTGTAGGACTTTTTTTAAGGTATGGCTTATTTTGTTCTTCAGTAACTTCGCCCTCCTCTTGAACATTCTCCGCACCAACCTTCTCAGGTTCCTTTTCTTCCATATGTTTTTCTAGCTGTTTAGAAGAAAAAAAACCAAATATACGAAAAAGTCGTCTTAATAATTTCCTTAATTTGTTAAATATATCTTCCATCGTCCTTTTAGATAAACCGATTCTGAATCTTTCGAAAGGATGGACTTTTGGTAGGATTTTACCTTAGTAACCTAACGCTAATTGATCCAACATATCAGAGCCTTTTTCCTTGCCGACTTCCTGATAGATTCCCAGAACTTCCTCGTACGTTCCTGAGCCGCCTACCATATCCCAAAATTCTTTACCTATTTAGAATGCTCCTTCAGATTGTCAATTGCATGCCGGACAACTTCCGGCCAATGCTCTAATCCGAACTCAACTCCTTTTTTAACCTCATACAACTCATCCGCAGTCAGACTGCGATTAAGTTTCTGCATAGCTTCTTCCTGAACATCTTCAAGTTGAAGCAAGAATATAACTTCTTTATCTGATACATTCATTTCAGATTCAACGAATTCTATCTGCTGTTTGTAGACGCTTTATCGAATTATCCGTGCCTCAACAGGCTATAAATCAAATACTCGCCTAAGATCCGATTGTTCGGGTTCTGTTCCGCAAAGGCTTATATAAAACATCTGCCAACAACGGCAAATATTACGGTTCCAGTGTTTTAGACGTAAAAATACCAAATACATTATCTCTATGCCATTTAAGTGAATGGATACTGGGCCAGGCCCGATTATCCTGAGGCAATATTATCTTTCTGTTATTTATCTCCCGCATTATCTGAATATCTTTAACTTTTTCATGAACGTTTATTTCGTATTGATCGTCTACTGTGAAAAAACCGATGTCAAAAGCCCAATGTAAATCTCTGGACAGGGGGAGTCCGTTTTTGGGATGCGGAGGTCCGCCATGCTCATCAGGTATTATATGCGCTGCCTGAAGGTTAATCAGATTTTTATATCTCATTGCTGATCCGGTAACAGCACACCGATAATCATAAAAAAACAGCAGCAGTTCCCTGAAGTTGTTCTCTCGTATAGTACGTGTAAACAGAAACTCGTTTTCCATGACTTCGGCAGGCAGGGGTTCCAGAGGTTCGCTCAGCACATCTTCCATTACTTCCTTTGGAATTACCCTATCTTCCAAATCAATACGGCTTGGCAGTCTGATAAAAGGAATTTTCGAGGCTTCAATTAAGGCGTGCCCGCCTTTAATCCTGCTCTCCTCTATCATTGCTTCAAGCCTTTTATAATGATTATCTTTCTGCGAAACCGGAAAATAGAAAATTTTATATATGGATTCATTTTCAACGGCATACCTATAGAGCACTGCAATATCTCCCGGCTTAAAAAAGTTCCTTTCCGTATCAGTCTCACTGTTTAAGTACAATCTGTATTCATCTCTTCCGTGCGACTTATTATCAGTGATTTTGTCATTATGATATACATAATTACTCAGAACGATTTTCTGCGAATCAGGAGGAATGATTTTTATCAGTATATGATCGTTTTTTATCAGCGTGCTTAATGGCGGAAAGTAGGCTATACATTCTTTCGATATAAAAAAATATCTCCCTGCTTTTTTAGGCTGCCCCTTCCTATAACCTAATTCCTGATCATACAGCTTTCGGGCATAAATTATTTCCTTCGACATGCTTTCCTCCTTCCGGAGACCTGCAAATCTCTAATAAAATCATATATTGCTTCGGCAAGAATTTTGGCGAATAAAGGCGGCACCGCATTGCCGATCATTTTATACTGATCCCCCATGCTGCCGATAAATTCAAAATCATCATCAAATGCCTGAAGACGGGCTGCTTCTCTTACAGTAATGGATCGTGCCTGTTTCGGATCCGGATGAATATGACGCAAACCGTCTTTGTAAAGATGGGCGGGAATTGTGTTGCTAGGCTGAGCCCACCTCAATACATAGTATTTGTGCACATTGGAAGTTTTTCCTGTTCTTTCAGTATAAAGCTTCTGCAGTTCTATTATGCCTGCGTACCGGTTTCTTCCTGACTCAATGTCGCCTGCAAGATCTCCAAAAATCCCTATGTCTCTTCTGTTATGATAACGGGGAGTATGGTTGGATATTCCGGAACTTTCTGGTTTATGCGAAAACATTTTTCCGCCGATGCGACAATCTTTTGGAGTCGGATAAAGAGCATCCAGATCACCTATGGCTTTCCTGACAGTCGCCACGGTCGGCGACCGGTATGCCTGCAGAATATTATCATAAAAATCGGCTAAAGCTGCCTGGCATGCTCTTCCGAATGTCTGTTTTCTCAATCCTACCAGTATTACCCTTGTTCGCCGCTGAGGTATACCAAAATGCGACAGATCAATCACCGCTTTTCCGCGCAGATCGGAAATCAGTTCATAACCGTGATCTGAAAATGCATGCCTGATTTTCTCAATTATAGCTATTCCATTGGGACGTGCACTTAATATTCCTTCGACATTTTCAAAAACAAATACTTTCGGCCTGTATCTGTCGACAGCTTTCAGATAACATTCAAAAAGATAATTCCTGTAGTCATTCTGCATACCGTGTTCGTCCCGAATCCTGCCTGCTACAGAATATGCCTGACATGGAGGACCGCCTATAATCAGATCTATATGTCCGCTTTTCGAAATAATATTATCCAGTCCGATACTGCTTCCATAAACAGGATCATCTGCCCATCCTTTAAATAACTCGCCTGTCCGCTGAATATCAAAACGGACTGCACGATATTCGGCATCTGCATAGCCCCATTTATCCCTCAGGCGTTTGACAAGCGTGTCCCGCGGGGCTTTTTCCCATTCTACGGAGGCAACATGCTCAAACAGTCCGGTCTGTTCAAACCCGTCGCAGAGACCGCCGCATCCTGCAAAAAGATCTATAAATCTGTACTTTTCCATAGATACTCCTACTTTATATAGCGAAGAATCTGCCTGGCCAAATGATATCCCAATAAAGGCGGCACAGCGTTACCCACCTGCCTGTTTTGCTGTGTTTTAGTCCCGTAGAAAATAAAAGAATCGGAAAAAGACTGTAATCGTGCATTCTCTCTTATGGTGGGAACCCTGTTATGTCTGTAATGAAAGTGGTTGCGATGACCGGTGTCAATTGTATATGAAGGCCTACTGCCGTGATAACGGGTCCATGCTTCATTAAACTGTCTGTGCTCGCCAACTCCTTTCGGGAGATCCCTGTAATCTCCGCCCTCCGGAACAAGCTTAATAACACTCTTTACAATTTCAGTGTGGTTTGTAGCTATGTGATTATATAATTTCCTGCAGTTGCTGCGCAGTTTTCTCTGATAGGAAGTAAGCGGAGAGCTTTCGTAATCATCCTCCTCTTCTCCCAGTTCGCTTTCTCTGCCCGGCAGATCACTGATAGCATCGGCACAGGTAACATAATTATCCGGTGAATGCGTTTTTGAAGGAAATTCAAACTGTCCCAGACTCTTTTCCAGTCCCCCAAAGAAGACCCGCTTCCGCAACTGCGGCACGCCGTAATCTGCGGCACAAAGAATATCCATTGTTACATTGTATCCCACTTCTTTAAGACGCCTGATAATCTCATCCTTAACCTGACCGCCGTAAAGAGCTGCCAGTCCGGGCACGTTCTCAATAAGAAACGCTTTCGGTTTTATTTTTTTTACTGCGGTAATAACCGCCAGATAAAGAACATTTCTCTTATCATCGAAATTACGTGGTCCGGTAAGAGAAAAACCCTGACACGGCGGACCTGCTATTATTACATCAATTTTCTCATCCTTTACAGCCCTGTACATCTTTTTCAAAAAAGAATTATCGGAAAGATCTATATTGCACGCCTCAGCTCCATTATGATTGGCTTTAAAGGTCTCCAGAGCTGCCGAATCATTGTCAACTCCCAGGATTACCTTATATCCGGCTTCTATAAACCCGAGCGACAGACCGCCGCATCCGCAGAACAAATCGACCACATTAAAACCGGCTTTACCCATAATTTTTACCCTAATGATCTTGCTAATCTCTTCACGAGCCTCTGATTCAAACTGACTGACTGTTTGCCGATTTCACACTCCCATATGGAGATAATCTTATAGCCCAACTTTTTGAGTCTCATAAGATTTTCTTCGTCACGCTTTATGTTTTTCTTTAATTTCTTCATCCAGAATCTTCTGTTGCTTTTCGGTTTAGTTGCAAATCTGCAATTCGGATGTTGGTGCCAAAAACAGCCATTCACAAATATTGCAGCATTACGATTCCTTATAAAAATATCGGGCTTACCCGGAAGATCCTTTTTATGCAACCTATATCTATACCCTAAAGAATAAAGCATTCTTCTTACAGCCATTTCAGGAGTAGTGTCTGTTCCTTTAATGGCGGCCATATTCTGACTACGCGTTTCTTTTGAAATTCTGTCCATCTATACCCATAAATACAAAAACCTCCGCTTTTGGCGAAGGTTTTAATTATTTTTACGTGGCAGTTCCCCCTTCGAAACATACCACTCATCGTCTATATTTCTTTTATACTCCCAAATTCCACTCTTGTCAAGTTCTTTCATATTGTCTCCATTTTAACACTTTTAGCAAAAATCGCAAGGCTTGTCCTTCTGAATGAAATACCTCTCTAATCCCCTTGACTTATCTCGAATTGTATGGCCCTATGTGACCTGAGGAAAATGCGCCAATGAAAGAGACATTAGAAGCCAAAATTATAGCCCTGAAAAATAAGGCGATTCCGGAGCTCCAGAAGGAATTTGTGACGCTATTTAATGGCCAAAAGGCGACTTCAGACAATAAAATCTACCTAATAAGAAAGATTGCCTACCGCCTGCAGGAGCTTAAATATGGCGGCTTATCGCAAAAAGCGGAAAATAGGCTTAGAGAACTTATAAAGCTTTATGATCCTGTCAATAATAAGTCAATTAGACCGAAGATAAGCCTAGAAACGCAGGCAAGAAAGAAAAGTTGCGGAAGGGACAGACGTCTCCCTATCCCAGGAAGTGTCATCATCAAGAAATATAAAGGCAAAAATATCCAAGTCAAGGTACTTGATAATGGCTTTGAATATAACGGGAAAATATATAAGCATCTTACCACCATAGCTGAAGAAATAACCGGAGTGCATTGGAACGGATATAACTTTTTTAACCTATGAAAACTACAGAACCCGAAGAAAAAAAGATTATTAATTGCGCCATTTATACGCGCAAATCGGTCAGCGATGGACTTGAGCGCGACTTTACTACTCTGGATGCCCAACGCGAGTCCTGCGAAAGCTACATCACCAGCCAGAAAAACGAAGGCTGGGTAGCTTCGCCAGAATACTACGATGACGGTGGCTTCACCGGAGCCAATACAGACAGACCTGCACTTCAGAGGCTTCTTACTGACATCAAAGCCAATAAAATTAATTGCGTAGTAGTCTATAAGGTTGACCGCTTATCGCGCTCACTTCTTGATTTTGCAGAGCTCCTGTCTGTATTTGAAAAACATGGTGCCACCTTCGTATCAGTAACACAGCACTTTAATACGCAAAACTCGATGGGCAGGCTTACGCTTAATATCCTCCTCTCTTTTGCGCAGTTTGAGCGCGAGATTATCTCAGAACGCACCCGCGACAAGATGGGCGCTGCTAAGAGAAAAGGCAAATGGATCGGAGGAAGGCCATCTTTAGGCTATAACATCGATAAGGATAAGCATAAGCTCGTGGTTAACCAGAAAGAAGCCAAGATCGTGCGTAAAATCTTCACCTCGTATATTGAAAAGCGCTCCCTTCTGTCCGTAACCATGATTATGAATGACCTGGGATGTACAACTAAGCAGCATACATCTGAAAAAGGCAGAAAATTCGGTGGGATTCAGTTTACAATCAACGGTATTCAGCTAATCTTAAGAAATGTGCTTTACGCCGGCAAGGTTTCATACCAGGCCGAGTTATATCCGGGAGAACATGAAGCAATTATTTCGGAAAAAACCTTCCAGAAAGCACAAAGCATACTTGCAAAAAACAAGCCTGACTGGAAAATGACCAAGAAGACTAAACATGTGGGTCTGCTTACCGGCCTCCTGCGCTGTAAAGCCTGCAACTGCGCGATGTACTTCTCCTACAACATCAAAGCCAATAAATACAGGTATCACTACTACCTTTGTATGAGCGCCAGTAAGCGTGGCTACAAAACCTGTCCTACCCGCTTACTGAGCACGCAGAAGATTGAACAGAAAATCGTCGAATTACTCAGAACCTTGACTCCTCTACCCAAACTCGACGAAAAAATATGGGATACCTTTAGCCTTCAAGAAAAGATTGCAATCATTAAAACAGTCCTTAAAGAAGCAAGTTTCGATGGTAATAAAGGGATACTTGAAATCGTTCTGCTAAAAGATAATAGGAGACGCCAATATAAGGTAGGACTCAAGGAACTCAAAAACCTGCCAGTCCCTCCTAATCAAATAAATATCAAGAACGAGCCACAATTAAGGCAGAATCTTATCTTGGCACATCAAGTCCAAGGCATCCTTGCTGAAGGAAAAGCTGAAGGCTTAAAGCAAGTTGCCAAATGGCTTAACTTGAATCACCAGCGGCTCAATCAAATGATGAACCTTTTGCTGCTTGCGCCAACTATACAAGAAGAAATCCTCTGCTCAGAAAACAAAAATATCTCCTTAATCCCCGAGTACAAGCTACGCAACATTGCCTTCGAGTTAAATTGGAATAAACAGCTCGAAATGTGGAAAAACTTACTTATAGCTTTATCATTATAAAAAACAAAAAAAGCGATAGCTTTTGGCTATCGCTTTTGTCAGAATATTTAATTTTAAACTGCCATTTCTCGCTTGATATTTATAGAATCCCTAAATTCTACAAAATTTACTCCGTAATCATAAGTATCTAAATCAATATCTGTTTCATTAATCCACAAGCAATCACTCCAGACACATTTCTCTTTTCCTGTCTGGGGATCATACTCAACGCCAAATCTTTTACATTGAGGACATCTTTTCATATTTATCTCTTTGACTATATTATAATTCTTTTTTGTCTCAATGCAAGAACTTTATCGCTATTCTCTTTTAAAAAGCCTGTTAAATACAATTGAATTCACACCTTCGTATTTAGAAATCTTGACATTACACTTCCTAAACATGCTAATAGCTAATGACTCTTCCATCGGGTAAGACTCTAAATATATTAAATTCTTGATACCTGCGTTAATAATCTTTTTACAACAAAGCATGCAAGGAAAAGTAGAAGTATAAAGCTTAGCCCCATTTAATGGGGTGGTTCCTAACTTGGCTGCCTGGAGTATAGCTGACTCTTCCGCATGAACAGCTCTACAAACATCCAACAACTTTCCGGGTAATTTTGAATTTTCAACTCCACAGGTACAAACTAAAGTACGATCGTTCAATGCCGCCCCACATTCCCTGCAATATTTGTACTTGCTAAAATGTTTAATCTTAACCTTTTCTTTATGACATCTTTTTTTAGTCGACTCACTCTTGTACAAAACTCTGCAATCAATCTCTCCCCATGGTACATTATTACAACCAGTCGCAATGACGTAACTTTCAAGTATAATTTCTTTATCGCTATCGCTCTTATTTTTTACATCTTGCTTATCAGGTTTCTTATTCAACACCTCATGGATTATAGTAGCCCCTACCTGTCTCCTGGAACATTTAGACCATAAAGCCACGCTACAAGAATGATGCATATATAATTCATCCGGATATGGTGGTCTGGCACCCGGGTTTAACATTAATTCAGTATAATCGGATAGTTTTTGTCCGTAGCGATCAATAACTACTTCGTCTTTTGTTTCATCTTCTTTATAAAAATTATCTTCGCTATTAATCAATATATCCGCTAGCTCAATGCACTTTTTCACATTTTGCCCATTAGGCAATGGCGGCTGCTCCTCACCAGCATCTCGTCGGTCATTAATATCGAAGTTTGCTCTATTTCCTTTATACATCTTTTCGACTCTCTTCCAACGAGTTTCTGTCTCTGAGTCTATGGCTAAGAGAAAAAAACGATTACCAAATGCATGCCTTAATTCTGTAACCTCACCTGGATTTCTGATGCATTCAATAACCACATTTTCTACATTGTTATCTTTAATGTCTTTAATTATAGGATCTACCAGAGCGCTTAGCTTTTCCTTTCTTAAACTATCACCCAAATCCTGCAGAATCTTTCTTCTTTCTTCGGGATTCTTTTGTTCAAAATTGACTATTTCTTTCTTTGCCTTGTCTTTCAGAAATGCTGAGATGCTATAGCTTTTACAATTCAGCTTCTTATTATTGGCAAAGAAATTAGCTGTTGTTGAACAACCAGCCCCAAACCGCCCTGTCAATGCTATGATTAAGCCATTATTCTCCATATAAGGAATTATATCCCAATTTGATATATTTGCAACACATAATGAGCCTTCTCAATTCCTAGTTTATGCCCATATTCAACCCGATCTATATCCAATATCTTGACCAATATAGCATAAACTAGCTGCCATAAACTAAGAGAGGAATTGGCCTATTTTGGCGATTAAGTGGCGATATTCAGAGAGGCTTTATAAACAGCTTATGGTGTGGAAAAATTCGATATAGTGCCAATAAATATAATGCCCTAACTCTTTGAAACAGCAACAGATAAAAAAGGCTATTGACCGGTATCAATCAATAGCCTTGAAACTCTCCCGAATGCTGAAGAGAATGATATTACTGGGGTCCCTCTCATATTAGCCGAGGGGAAACCTCTCTTAACGACCAATGAATGCTTCGGCGAACTTGTTTTCATAATCCGCCGATTCTGCCGATCTTACCGTCCATATAAATCAATATGAAGTGCTGACCCCCATCCGCTAATTGAACCAATTCGTAGGTTACTTGCCAATAGGGACCTTTGCCTATTGAGCTATCTGTCCAACTTCCCGACACAATATAGCGCACCGAACTGATGAAATGCTTCGAGACGTCAATCTTGTTATTAGTCACGTATCGTTCGGCCAGGCGGATGGCTTCCTGCGCAGATATAGGGGGACGCTGTCTCTCGAGTGTCTGCGCACAAACCACGGCAGCAACAGAGAAAAGGATAAGACAGAAACAGATGTTTTTGTTTACACGTAACTGGCTGAAAAGGTTTTTCATGTTGATACCCCTTTTGTGCTGTGCTTATTGCAACCTTGACTCATTACTACTATTTAATCACATATTCTCAAGAATTGGGGTCGCTCTCATATTAGCCGAGGGGAAACCTCTCTTAATTCACAATGGCAATTATATCCGCAATACCTTGTTATATCAAGAATATTTTGACTTCAGAGAGGTGATTCCTCACTCATGGTGAGCAAATGAAGCAAACCCTGAGCTTCTTCGAAGGGCGAAACGAATGCGTCGAGCCATGTCCGTTTTGTCCAGTCATTTTTGACCTAACTTTCTAAACTATTTGAAAGATAAGGCTAAAATATAGGGATATCCCCCTATATCAATTGAGCGCATATTAGGAGATATCCCTGTTTGAGCTAAAGGATAGTTTATAGATTAATTAGAACGACCAGTTAACAAGCACCATGAATTCCAGAGGGTCTTTATTGCCGTTGTAGTTGGCAAGGCCGATCTGGAGGCCGTTGAGAGACTTGGTATAATTGACAATACCAAGCTGTAATCCGCGCACTTCGCCGGCATGATTAACAATGCCCAGCTGAACTCCCTCAAAGGAATTTTCAGTCCAGTTAACAGCACCGAGCTGGACTCCTTTGGCATCAGTATTAGCAATATTCACCAGGCCACTCTGAAGGCCTTTAAACATCCCCTCAGTCGAAGCTACAATACCACTCTGCCAACCGGTAAATTTGTCTTTAGCAAGAGAAACAATTCCTCCTTGCACGCCTACAAACCTTCCCGATACGGAGCTAAGAATCCAAGAGCTCTGCCAACCATAAAAATCACCTTCGACAACTCCCACTAGACCTAATTCTACTCCTTTAACATTACCTGTAGCTTTATGCACAAAACCTAAACTTAAACCAGTCACATCATTGTTAACCCCGTAGACTTCTAACCGGAGCCCTTTGATCGAATCAGTTGCTGGAACAAGCTGAATTGTATCAATTAGCGCTAGCTGCAACGGTTTTACTTCCTCTGCTCTCGCGATTGAGGTAACAAGCAAGAGAAAAGACACGCAACCCACAACAACGAACATCACGCTTCTTTTTTTCATACCCACCTCCCATAAATTAAAATAACTCATAAAAACTATTTTTTAATTGATAAGACAACTTTAAATTACTCCTAATCGACCATTATATCAATGGTTAATACACAGGATAAATCAATCGGAATCGACCTTGGCCTTAAATAAACGCAAAAATTCAACTACGCTTAAAACGCCGATCCCAAGATAACCGATAAATACCAACCATAGTCCGGACTCAATATTTACCTTCATCACTACTTTATCTAAATCGGTTGTAGCAATTTTAAATACCGCCACCACAAATATCAACACCCCGATTATTGCGATAGCCAAATGCACCCACTTATTATCCTTAAAGAACCTAGCTGCCAAAGACATAATTATTGCCATAAGAGGGACAACCCAGATTAAGTAACTTTTTTTATCCGCATTTGTTATGCCCGGCTGGAAAATTTTAATAACTGTGACCATCAATTTTGATTCTTTACTGTTTGCCATAACCGGAACCTGAAAACCGCTTATGGACATAAATTGCGCTTGCTTCCCCTCTCCCTGGATAATTTTAGTCAGTTTTCCGACTGCAGATCCCGTCCCAACTGAAACCCAAGGAAGAAAAAACGCAATAAAAACAATTGCCGCAAAAGCAAATACAATGTTTTTCTTCATCTCAATCCTCCTTTCATAAATATTTTTGAGATAACAAAAGAAGAACTCAGCTAAAACATATCCTTAAACAACGCAACTTCAGTAATTGCATACCGTTATCCTTGGCGCTACATCGTCGAAAATCACGGAAATAGAAAATGGGGTCGCTCTCGTATTCCATGAGGGGAAACCTCTCTGTTTCCAAATAACGCTTATATATAGGAATCACCTTAATATATGCCTAATACTGCAACTTTAGAGAGGCTGTTTCCTCGTTAGAATTGCCCAAAATGTCCGGTCATTTTGGGCTGGAAATTGCGTAACCATTTGAAGTATAGATAGATATAAAATGTCCACCTCTTTTAGGTGGACAGCAGAGTTTTTACCAGAAAACGCTGTTCGTATCAACTTGATTCCCCCTTATTCATTTCAATGCGAATCCGCGGTAAACATTCCGGGAAGCGTTGTTGCAGAAACTCCAGGAGCTTTTCCCTGACCTCACAGCGTAAACCCCAGGCAGTAGGAGAATCTGCTGCGCTCATCAGCGCTCGCAGTTCAACTGTTTTTTCAGTAGCATTGGTAACCTGCAACACATTGACCTTTTTATCCCACTTTGAATTATTTTCCAGGATACGTGTTAATTCATTACGTACTTCTTTCACGGGTACAGTGTAATCGGTATAGATAAAAACAGTTCCCAGCAAATCTGCTGAAGTCCGCGTCCAATTCTGAAATGGCTTTTCAAGAAAATACGATATCGGAATTACCAATCGCCTTAGATCCCAAATACGCACTACCACAAAAGTGAGGGTAATTTCCTCAATCCATCCCCATTCGCCTTCAATAATGACCACATCATCCAGCCGAATTGGCTGAGCGATGGCTATCTGAATGCCGGCGATAAGATTCCCTAGCGTTTTTTGTGCAGCAAAACCTATAACTATACCGATAACTCCTGCCGAAGCCAATATGCTGACCCCTATCTGCCTGACTTCTGCAAAACTCATCAAAATAAAAGAAACACTTAACAAAACTAGAACCACGCCAATGATGTTTGCGATTAAACGTATTTGTGTATGCATGCTGCGGGCATGCACATTGTCCCGAGCATTAATATCATAACGGTTCAAAAGCGCATCGCGGACAATAAAAACAATCTTTACGATAACCCAACCAAACAACGCAATAAACAGGATTTGAATAAAATGGCTAATAAAGCCACCCACCTTTTCCGGTAACCGCAAGAAAGGAATAACCATCGAAATACACAAAGCGGGCACCAAAAAACGTAAGGGACTTTTAATTCGCCTTAAATCGGCCTTGAGCTCTTTGAAAAGACCATCACTCCGTTTAAGCAAAAATGAAACAAAAAGATAAAGTATCCACCCGGCAGTAAAGCCGGATACTATTAAAATGCCAGAAAACACATAATCATTCATGATTTTAATCCTTTCCTTATTCCTTTGCTAACTTTGCTATTCCGGCTACTTAACGCTAGAATATTATTATATTATTTGAACTCTTTCTTTAGACATTTGCTTCGCAAGCGCGAGGTTCAATAAGCGCTATTTTCATTCTTATAATTTCCGTTTTTCAGACATTATTCCAGAACATGAAACCTAAAACCATTACATTTGTTTTGCAGATGAAATAAGCGTTAAGACGCCTTTGCCGATTATCCATGCGATAAGGATGACTACCGCCGCAATGATAAATAGCTTTAGAGATCCAACGCCTGACTGCAATGGTTTATTCTTGTCTGCCATGTTTTAATCCTCCCTTCTTCTCCCTTCTTCGGAATTTGCTTTATTACAGTTTATCGGCTATCTGATACAAAACTCCTCCTGTTTTCTCCTTGCGCAGTAAGTGGAATTAAGAATTAAGGGGACGGTTCCTCTTGATGCAAGTTATTTTATTTCAATTAATTATAATAGCAAATAATCAACTTGTTTTTAGCTTGTTTATTAGTATTTGTAATCTATTGCCTCTTAATCAGTTACATTCTAAGGAACCGTCCCCTACTCTTATACTTTTTTCATCAGAGATGAAAAAAATGGGGTCCCTCTCAAATGTCATGAGGGGAAACCTCTCTCAATTTAATAGAGCAATTATATACGCAATACCTTGCTATATCAAGAAAATTCTGGATTCGGAGAGGCGATTTCCTCACCAAATTTTGAGTACTTTAATATAAGTATTTAGCGAAATCCTGAGCAAGCGAACGAAGTGAGTACGCCGAAGGAGTCCTATTTGTCCGGTATTTTTAGGCTGAGAAGTCTGCAACTATTTGGGAAGTAAAGGATTGCTGTTTGTCCTCTATTAGAAGACGGACAATTGCATCAAGGTGACAAACAGTACACTCCTACCGACTCCTTAGACTCCCCTACCTCAAAGTTCTCTGACATCTATTCCTTGGGAAGTAGAAGAAGTTCATCAAGTTTTATCACAAGTTCTGTACCTGCAGGAAGTTTTATTTCTTTCATATTAGACAAAAGCACAGCACCTGTACCAAGGCCTGCTCCAACAATAAGGCCTTTCTTTGCTCCGTCTTTTCCTAATGTCTTTCTTCCTACCACAGTTCCCACAAGAGCACTACCTCCAATTATTGTGGTATCTTTTAGAGCCTTTCCCTTGATCTTTATTACCCTATCTCCTTCTTCTGTATTTAAACTTGCCACTAGCGGTATTCGTATACCATCAGAAAAAACAATCTGGTCAAAAAGCAGAAATAAACTGGCGCGGTCTCCAAGTTTTTCATATTTCTTGACTCTTTTAACTAAGCCGCGTATCTGTGTATCTTTAGGTAATATGGCCTTTTCTTTAAAAACCAAGGCCTGAGCAAGATACGTAGTAAACTGATCGCCCCTCTCATTCGTATTGGAGCTAAGAGGAGTTTGCAAGATAACCCTTAAAGAAGTATTTTTCTGTAGCTCATAACCATTAGAAGTCTCTTTTACTGGCTCTGTTAACATACCACAGCCCATTAAAGATGTAACTATAACCGCTCCCAAATACTTATACCAATAGTTCATTTTTATCCGCCTCCTTTGGTTATTTTTCTTATTACCTTCTTGGCTAGTTCTGAATTAAGGACAATAATCTCCTCATTCTTATCGGATATTAACTTTGTAGAAACTGCACCAAATTCCGGGGACACGTACCTAATTAGAAAAGGCGCTAATTTACTAGCGCCCTAAGATTAGTCTAATTACTCTAAATTCATCCTGCCCATACAGCCTCCTTTTTGAGGCTATTATATTTCAATTCTAATCAATACAGTAAGAAAATTGCTCCTTGCCTAAACATCGGAACAACCATTAATTTTCCGAATATACTCTGCCCCCTCGCTTAAACACTTTGAGGGGGCTCCTTGCCTAAACATCGGGAAAATCTTTACAATATTTTCCCGATAGGCTTAGGAGCACCCTTGATTTTTCTGTTATTGTAGAAAAATCAAGGGTCCCTCTCAAACATCATGAGGGGAAACCTCTCTCAATTTAATAGAGTAATTATATACGCAATACCTTGTTATATCAAGAATATTCTGGACTTAGAGAGGCTATCCCCTCGCTAAATTTTGAGCACTTTAGCGAAATCCTGAGCAAGCGAACGCAGTGAGCGCGCCGAAGGAGTCCTATTTGTCCAATGTTTTGGGGCTTAAAAAGACGTAACTATTTGGAAGGTAGAGAGTTAATGTCTGTCCTCTTTTAAAAGGTGGACATCAAAGATTTATTGTAAAGATAAGCATAGAGAGAAATTTTGAAAAGGTGTATAAAGAAATAAAATCAAAAAATATAGAAAGGAACTTTATTTCTTCTTTTTAGAGTGTTTTTTAGGCTCGCTTTTTTCAGCTTCGAAAGGGACCTCACAGTTTCCTTTCAACATAGCACCTTCATTAATGACCAAAATTGGGGCCTTAATATTTCCAATCACCTTTGCAGATGAAGAAAGTTCCAGACGTTTACTACTTATAATATCACCTTTTACATTACCGGCTATTGTTATATACTCTCCCTTGATCTTCTTAGCTTTTACATCCGCCTTTTCTCCTATTGCTAAGACTCCTTGGGTTTCTAATTCTCCTTCAAATTTGCCGCTTATTCTTAAGTTGACTGGGCTGCTAAATTTAATATTTCCTTGCATCCCGGCTTCGATATCAATAATTTTCTCTTGCATCTTCAATCTTTGGTCTTTCTTAAACATATGAGAGACTCCTATCTATTAATAACTTTTTTTCTTTTCTCTTTAGCTAAATATTCATATTCTTAAATGTGGCCGCGGCAGATAGAGTGACAATTCAAGCAATCTGGATTTCCAGAATTATAATTTAAACACGATAATAAACCTTCTGCCTCAAGTAAGATGTCTTGAGCATAATATCGCCTCTCTTTAATGCTACTTGTCTCACTTATTTTAGCTTCAGTCTTCTTGATGACCAATTCTGTTTCCCAAAATTTGCTACATTTAATACCTTGATTTTCAAATTCCATTTTTTAATCTTCTTTAAAATTATTACAATTGAAACAATGCCAACCAATAAGAATTTCGTCTATTTTGACTTTTTTAGGGAAATTAATTCGCGATTCATAATATGGGCAATCAGGGATATAGAAATTGCCTTCTCTAATTTTGCCTATTGCTCTGGGAGTAAACTCTTTAGCTTGTATTTCTTTAGCCACACATCTAGGCATAGTCTATCAATCGTTTTCTATCTCTTAAAATCTTCTACTACTTCAACAATCGCCCTCATTGGACAGCTTTCTATACCTATGCCGCATTCTTCGCAATTGTCTGTAATCTGGTATCTTTCTCCATTCTTTACTATTACTTTTAAAGGACACTTTTCTACGCAAAGGCCGCATTGTTTGTCCCGAATGATGTTACTTCTAAAGAACTTCTTCGGGATCCCGAAGATTCACTTCTTTGGATAGCCTCATTCAGGACAATCTCCAGTTATTTTATATGTCACTTTCTTTCCTTTACTCTCACTTTAACTTTTGCTGGTTTTGATCCTTCCATTCCAAAAAGCCCTTTGGTTTCCTCATTCAATATCTTTATCTCTACTTCATTTCTTTTAACGCCTAATTTCTTAAGGGCTATCTCTATAGCCTCTTGCGGAGAACTTGCCTCAACTTCTATTTCCCTTATGCTTTTATCTATATCTTCCATTAATCTGTTTAACTATAGTCGATTCCATAGACTATTTCTTATTACTATTATTTAATTTGTGCACTAGATATTCAACTAAATCCCTAACCTTGCTCATCTGTTCAGAGTCTTCATCAGGAATTTCAATATTAAACTCTTCCTCAAGTGCCATTACGATTTGGATAGTTTCTAAAGACTCTATACCTAAATCATCTACAAATGATGCCTCAGGCGTAATTTTCTCTATTGAGGTATCGAGTTGCTGGGCTAGTAATGCACGGATTCTACTTTCTACGCTTTGCATCAAACGCTTTTGTAAATCTTTATAGTTCAGAGATCGTAGCCTTACCTAGTTTGCTATCAATATAATGTTCTAACTCTAACTTATCCTTCTCCTCTATCAAATCAAAGTTGACCCCGTAATAATTAATTGAGTCCTCTTTCTTTTTCCATCTAATGTGTGCTTGGATCTTTATCATAGGAATCTGATCTCCATAAAAAAATAACCTAAAATTAATTGGCCCTTTTTCCTCGAACTCTTTTGTTGTCTCGAAGCATAACCCTCCCGAACTAATATCTTTGGCAAAAGATTTTATGCTCTGTGGTAAATTTTGAGATTCGATTCTTAAAATTATAGTCTTATTAAAATCTTTTGTTAGAGACAAATGAGCAGAGGCGCGTCTTTCTTGTGATTTCCCGCGAACCCAGGGCCTTTCTTTTTCCTCAGGAGACATTTCCCTCTTCACCAGTTTCTTTTTAATAAGTTCATCTTTTACTGATCCGAAGGAATTCTTAAGCTGTTGAATTTCTTTTTCCTTTTCTAACGCTGCTTTTGCCATTGCCTTACGAATAATTTCTTCCTGCTCTAGTCGTTTATTTTTCTCTTGCAATTCTGACTCAAGTTTATTGTGCTCTTTATCCTTACTTGATTTAAACCTACGCCAGACTAGAAATCCTAAGCCTGAAACTAAAACTAATCCTGTAAACCATGCTACTATACCCATCATACTTTTTCTTACCCCAAGATAATTTGCTACTGAAAGAGCTTTAGTCTTAGACAATGTGGTCTCTATTTTAGCTTCATCAATCTCTCCTCTAGCATCTTTGGCAATCTCTGCCTCAGAAACTTCTAAAAGTCCTTGCCCTCCCACTACTTGCGTAAGTGCCATATCCATTGCCTCTAATCTTTTAATCATTACATCACTAACTTCATTTCCTATAAAAAGTTCTTTTTCGCCCGGTAAAAATTTAGATGTCTCTAAAGGTGCTTGAATAACTAATAGAATAGCATCATATTCTTGCCATATTCTATATGGTACCTTCTGATTGAGCTCAAAGGTTAATGATTTAAGAGGTCTATTTTGTCCTCTACCAAAATAACTGCTGCTAATCTTCTTTATTATGCCTAAATTCAAAAGGACTTCATTGTCTATTTTACTTATAACATTCTTTGATTGAAATTTAATTACCACTCTATACGGATTGTCTAGCCAATAAGAAGTAAATTTAACAGGGCCAGAAGTTGAAATTACTATTCTTGTACTATCTTTAACTTCTTTAGTTGCTGTGAGTAGAGATTTTTCTGGCGGCTCCTGCGCTATAGCCTGATTAATAAGTGCAAAGCCAAATAATAAGATTATCCAAAAAGGACTAATGGCAGCTTGTGATTTAAAAATTGTCTTCATCGCCTTCCTCCTTAACTTTCATCTCATATTTTTCTTACCTCATCATTTTCTTTAAATTCTAGATCCTGCCACTCGGGTAAAATACTCGCTGTAGAAATTTCTTCTTTTACCTTTTCTATCTGCACCCTCCCAATGAATTCACCTTTTCGATAAACTGATAAAATATCACCTAACTTTATATTATTCTCTTTACCTAAATTTACTACAACAAATCTATGCTCTTTTTCCACTGCTAAGACTTTCCCAACTAATACAGGTGCAGCACTGACAATAATTCTTTCTAACCCAATAGTCTTTGGCTTCCTAGTAAATTTACTCAACTCATCCTGTAAAGCCCATTTTTCTCTTAAAACTACAATCAACTGACCTTCTGCTTGACGCCTAACATTTATCTCTTTTTCCAGTCTATCTAAAGTAAGTTTAATTTGGTATTTTTTTTCTTTCAACTCTTCTTCTACTCTTCTTTTTGCTTTGCTTGTCTCTCTAAGATCTCTCTGGATTATATCTTTTTCTTCAACAGTTTTGGCTAATTGTTTTTGTGTCAATACTCTTAGTGCCTTTTGCTTTTCTTCAAGGATATAAAATATAGTGCTCGTAACTAATAAAAGAACAATAATGCTGATCCAAAGGAACTTGGGTCTAACTAATGAATTTAAATTTATTTTTCTCATTTGCCCCTCCATTTTAACTTATTGGAGAAATAAGGTATCTGCCTAATTCTTCAAATCGCTGTTTATGCTTATTGTAGAAAGGAAGTAACTTCTGATATTCTTTAACCTTTTCCGTATCTTTTATTTCCCTAATGAGAATATTCTTGGGTAATCTTTTCTTGATATTGTGAAAAGCACCAATAAAAAGAATGCCTTTTTCACCATGAGCTAAGGTTTCATCGATTCTTTTGGCAATAAATTTATCTCTTTTGCTTAAAAGCTTATTTTTGGTTAATTTATATTTTATAACTGCGATTAATTTCTTAAATATAGACTTGGCCTGCGTTATGACAACTAACCTATCGCGCTCTTTCTTAACGAGTTCAAAATCTTCTGTCTTAATTAAAAAAGCTCCCTTTTTAAGGAGCTTTGAAACTATCTCATAATTTTTACTTCCTGATTTTAGGCCTTCTTCAACTATTTTCTCACCCACCTCACCTTCTGCTACCATTCCATCCTGATATATTTTCATTCCACGTACATCTAAAAGAAAGAAATAAACTGATAGGCAATCCCAAAATCCATCCACTGTCTTTCTATGCTCTTTCCAAAGCTCTTGCCCTAAATCAGCAATACCTCGCTTAGCTACAGCCTTGGCTAAAGAGCCGAGATCTGCGCTTGTATGTATAATAGGAACATAGATAAGAGTTCTCATATGCCAGTTTCTTTTATTTTACCTTGGCTTCTAAGCGCTCTAATCTTTTCCTCAAGGTTTTATTCTCTTTCCCAATCTCTTCTTCTTTTGCTTTTGAAGATAAGTAAGAATCCTGTTGCCACCAATTTATACCCATCTCCATAGCCTTATCTACAGAGGCAACCAAGAGCCTTATCTTAATATTGAGAAGGTCAATGTCTGCAAGTTGAATCTTAATATCTCCGGCAATTACTATGCCTTTATCCAACACCCTCTCTAAGATATCCGCGAGATTAGTAGCCTCGGTAGCATGCATCATCTTTGGAGTAGCCATAACTTATTCTCCTTTCGTTTTACGCTAGTTTTTTCACTTTTATAATTATATCCGCCGTCTTTTTACGCAAATTCGCAATGAAATGACAGTTCTTACAATCTAAACTTTCTTTTTTATAACCGGCGCAGGAAAGAAGCACATCAACTTCCTTCCGTATCTCTTCGGCAAATCGTGCTTTCTCCTGTACTACTTTTACCGCATTGATTTTATCTGTAAAATCTCTAATTATCGCTTCCTGTCTTTGAAATGCTAAACAGCTTATTTTGGTTTCTTCTTTATGCATATCGACTCTCATTTGAGATCCCTCGCTTCGCTCGGGATAAATTCGGCCTTATGACTTATGTCGCTTCGCTCCATAAGTCATGGCCTCATTTACATCAGATCTCCTAATGGGCCCAAGTTTAGATTTAACTCTTCATCTTTAAGTCCGAAAATCTCTTTTAGCTCTTTCATCTTATTTTCTAACTTCATCAACGTCTCACCGATTCCTTCGATTTCTTCCTCACTAAGAGAACCGCCTTCTATTCTTCTCATTGCCTGTTTTTCAAGCAACTTCCTAATTAATTCTACAAGCGTAAGGACTAATTTTGCCAATCCCTTCTCTACATTTTTAGAATTAGCATCAATCCTTTTAGGAAGCACATCTTGAACTTTCTCTATCTCTTCGATAAACGCACTTTCAGAATCTGTTTCAATTATTCTCTCCATTGTCATATTACAAATCCTGTGTTTTAAGTAATCTACCTAACATATCTTCAGTATTAAAATAATCAACCGAGGAAGGCTTTTTAGTCAAAGTAACAAAATTATAACAAGGCCAGGGCCCACTAAACAAGAATTTAAGGTCGCCGGGTGTATTCTTTAATTGTTCAAATGCCTGCTTAAAATCATTTTGTCTTTGTTTCTCAACCAGATAACTGGAATTTAAAAGGAGATTCTCGGTTTGTAGTCTCTTGAGCTTCTTTTCGCAAGCGATTCTGTTAAAATAGTCGTCCACCACTTGAATGCACCTATTGGCTTCCTCTTGAAATTCCTTTTCTATTATATGCTCCTGGAACTTCTCTTTTACAAAAGTTTTTGCGGGAGACTCTGTAGATATAGATACATTAGGCCCTTCCTTAAGAAGATCGGGAAGGCCTATCCTTTCTGGATTATGTTTAGTTTTATGATAAACATCAACTATCCTCTGCTTTATGGTATCTGCTGGCCAGATGACTTTCATACCGAATTCTACTTTGTTATGCAGTCTTGCCAAATTGTCTTTAAAATCTTCATAGTAGAATTCTGCCATAGAAAGAAGGTCCTTCTTGGTATTGAAGACTGTTAAAAATCTCATTGGTAAAACTGTGAAGCCTTCCATCAATCTTTCTACAATTCTTTCGTGTTCTAAAATATAGGTATCGGTTATTTCTTTCGCCTCCTCATTAAGTTCACTTACTATTACTGCGATATCACGATAAGGGATATTATAGACAGGGGCCTCGCCTAACTCCCTTAAGGATTCGTCCATCCCGCTATTAGTCCCTTCCTTAAAAGGTATAGGAAGAACTATCTCTTCTGGATTAGAATCTATTATGCCATAGGCATATATTTTCATCCTTAAGTTGGCTCCTCTTGTGCACCAGCCATAGGAGCACCCCTTAATCGCTCCATCGTCTCTACTGAGCTAAGCAGGACCTTTAATCCTAAATATACAAGGTCTACATCAGCTACCGAAATAACTATATCCCCTGAGATAACTACGCCTTTATCTAAAGCCCTATCCAGGATTTCTAAAAGCGTGACCCTTTCCTGTTTACGAAAATCCAAATAACTATTTTTATCCTGCAGGGTTTTAATTTGTCTATCCATTGTGTATCTTTTCTTTTAAGAGACCACAGAAATTGTAAGGCGGCCAGGGGCCTGTGCAATCAAAATTAAGACCTTGCTGCTCATATTGTTTCTTGAGAATATTTATCACCTTAGCAAATTTTGCAACATTACTTTTATCAACTAAAAAGGCTGAATTTAAAATCATATCCTCTTTTCTTTCGCTCACTTCTTTCGGCAACAGCCTGTTTATCCGCACATCAACGCAAAGCTTCTTTAGTATCTGAAAACTATCTTGGCTATATTTATTAATCCTGTTATTTATTTTATCCTTTATCAACTCTTCCTTTTTCTTCTTTAAAAGATATGCCTTACCCGGCCCAACAGAATTGGCCCTTCGACTTCGCTCAGGGTCAATGGTGAGCGTAGTCGAACCATTGATTTCTTTATCTATGTTTAAAATCTCTTTATCTTCCCGAATGAAATTTTCCTTTAACTTTTCTATATCACAGTAAATCTTAACCCCCCATTCCTCTTTGTCAGCTAAGTTCTTTAAATTCGTGCTAAGCTTTTCGGCATGCTCATCAAGCATTATTTTAAGGTTGTCCATAGTATTAAATAAAGTTGCAAACTTAAAAGGAATTACGCTAGATTTTGTCATAACTCCTTCTATTATCTTTTCATGAATACTTGCTTTTGCCTTAATCCACTCTAAATCAGCCAAATTCTTCTTCAGATTCTCTTCACTAAATTCCCTTTCTTTGACTTTGCTGATTATTGCATAAAGACCCCGGTGATAAACAAAATAAAGGCTATCAACTAAATTCTCTACTTCTTTTAGTTTTGGCACTTTTCCTGCAACACAATATAAATAAATAAGGCCTTTCTCTCCTACTTCCATATTTTTTGCACCTTAATAGATTACTCGGTTAACCTTGCTTGCCCTTTGCGTTCGTAGGATAAGACTTCTAAAGTATCGTTCAGTTTAACAGCGTAGATATTCCTATCCTGTACCCTAGTTGGAAGTCCAAGGGACTTTATAAATGAACTCTCCTCATATACTTCTGCCTCAGCTTCCCAACCCTCAGGAACCTTTATCGCCTTAATCACCTTCGCATCTTTTACATTAAGGGTCTCTTTTAAAAACTTAACAACCGCATTTCTGGTATTATCTATAATAGCCATCTTACGCCTCCTCTTTTGCCTTTCTAATAGCATCCAATCGCGCCAAAAGTTCCGCTTCTTGTTTGTTATATTCCTTTTCGCTGATCTGGTCCAGCTCAAATTTAAGCTGTATTTCCATGAGTCTCTCTTTTATGAGCCCTTCATCAGAAAATTCCTTCTCTGCCACTTCATTAATCTTTTTACCCAGCCAGATTATACCATTTAATGGTGCAAGTAAAATATCATCAATTAAAAACACTTTAGTATTTCCCTGTTTCGATCACTAAATTCACAAAATTAAACGGCGGCAACGTGCCTGTATATTTAAATTTCATTTTATCGCCAGATTTGTCCGCAAGGGCCTGAACGTTTTGGTCAAATTCCGCTTCTCTGCTATTTTCTACCAGGAAGGCGGCGCTTATAATCATCAGCTCGCCATAGGAAGCATTGACCTTCATATCCTGGCTCAGCGGTGAAAGCGTATTTAAAATCTCCTCTTTATAGATATCTCTCTCTTTTTCCAAGGCAGCCTCAACCTTCCTGCCAACTTCCACGCGCAGATAGTAGGTTTTTGCCGGAGGCTCAGACGATAGCGCTTTTTTAAGTTTCTTAATATCTTCGTATTTTTCCGCTATCTCCTTATATATAACATCTTCCTTAAATATCGCTCTTAGTCCGAGCTCTTTTTTACCTTCGATACTTTTTAATAACTCGGCAAATTTATCATGCTCTTTTTCTAATATCTTTTTTACCTTATCTTCATCCTGGGCGATCGTGCAGAATCGGACCGGCAAAACCGTATGCTTCTTCATTATCTCCTCTATCGCCTTCTCATGGGCAAGCATATTCTCCCTTGAAACTGAATAGCTTATTGTCGGAGAATTGCTAACCATGGCTGCTATATCGTCAAAACAAATTGTATGTAATTCGTCTCCTCTTCCACCAATCCCCAATGGACCAAAAGTTTTATGTTCACCTGCTTTTATTATGCAATAAATATATTTACCTTCTTTTGTAGCTGTCTGCATTAACTACTTCTCCCACTCCTCAGGATAGATGACAATATTGACAAAGTTAAATACGGGCAAAGGCCCCGTATACATAAATTTCACTCTCTCCTTATGCTCATCGCTTAAGTCATCCATTATATTATCAAACTCTTTTTCCCTGCCTTTATCTACCAAAAAGGCGGCGTTCACAAACATCTCATCGCCAATTGTCTTATTAAATTTATAGTCAGAGGCTGTTCTTCGCAATGCATCTACGATTCTTTCCGCCTCTTTCTCTTTCTTCTTTTCCAAGGCCTTCTCCACCATCTTACCTACATCCATTTTAGCCTGGATGTTTTTTCTATTAGTATCCTTCTGAATTTCCTCTTTTGCCTTCCTGATTCCTTTATTTTCTTGGGTGATTTCTTGGAAAATAATCTCCATATTCTTCCATACGCCTTTAACGCCCAATTCTACTTTGTGGTCCAAATCCCGTAACGCGTTCTTCAATTCTCTGTATCTTCTGCCCAGGAGATTCCTTATCTCATCGGCGTTTGAAGCAATAGTCCCGAACCTGACCGGAAGCACGCTGTCAAATTCCTTCATCACTTCCTCAATCACCCTTTCATGGGCAAGCATATTCTCCCGGTTAACAACAAATTTAGTTATAGCGTGGCTGCTCACAACCATACTCAGGTCGTTATGGCCGAAAGTCAAAACATCATCTCCTCTTCCACCAATCCCTATAGGCCCAAAGTTTCTCTCTTGCTTTGTGCCAATTATACAATAGATATATTTACCTTCCTTTTCCATGTCAATCTCTTCGATTTTGCCTGCTTCGACTTCGTTCAGCATCCTTTAAAAGATCCAGAGCCTGTTGAACTATCACTCCCTCACCTTTACTAAAATTGCATTCTTCCTGAATTCATCTTCATTAAAAGAACAACTATCTCCCTGACAATATTCCCATAAAGTTTTATAGGCTTTGGTGGCATCATCAAATTCTCTCTCTATGCCAGGGACATTTGGATTCATATCCGGATGCAAAGCAAACGCCTTTGCCTGATGAGCCTTTTTTATTTCACTTTTGGTTACAAAGTCATTTACAAGTCCGAGTCTCTTTCTCGCCCAATCTAATTCTTTAAATTGCATCTTCTTTACCTCAAGCGTATAAAAGCTATAGGGTGGAAGTGGACCTACACATCTAAAATTTAACTCATCATGAAATTCAGTATTTAGCTCTTCAATGATTCTTTCAAAATCTTCATACTCATGCTTATTTATTAAAAAGGCAGAATTTACCACCATCTTATCATCCATAAGGCCATGCGCTTTGAAATCTTGGCTAACAGGCGTTAGAGCTTTTTGTATCTGTCCAGCGTATTTTTCTCTTTTTTTATCCAGTGTCTTCTTAACCATAACCCCTATTTTCATCTGCTCGTCTAGAGTTACGCCCTTAGGATTAGCTGAAAGCCTTTCTTTAATCTCCTTAATCTCTTTCTCCTCACCAATCTCTTTAAGAATGGAATTAAAATCGCTCCATGTAGCTGCTACATCAATTTCTATCTTATCAGATATCTTATTAAATATGTCTTTAACCCTCGGATAGGCTTTAGCCAAAATATATCTCACCTCGTCTTCATCACTGGCAAAAGTTCCTAATCGCATCGGAATAATCGTAAAGTTTTCCATAAGCTTTTCGATTACCTGCTGATGCTTAATCAAGTATCTGGCTACCGCATCCTTAAGCAAACGGGTATAATCGACTATCTCAGAGTCAGTTACTACTGCAGCTATATCTTGAAATGAAACAGTACAAACTTCCTCGCTGCTATTAGCTAGAAACGAGTCAAAAGACTTTTCTGCAATGCAATTTACCTGTCCCGAGCAATGGCGAGGGATAATTCCATAAATATATTTACCCATCTTTCCCATAACATACCTTTTTGCCTTAAGAGGAGGCTTGGCAGGCCTCTCCCCTAAGGCAACTTATGCGGCAAATCCCGAATGAAGTTATTCTACGAAGTGTCACTTCGTACTTCGACTTTGCTCAGTGCGAATCCTGAGCTTGTCGAATGGATTCGGGACCCCGAAGTAAAAACTTCTATGAAGTTTCTACATTCGGGGGAAGAGAAAACAACGAAGAAGAAAAAAAGAAGCTCAATCTATTATTTCTGCTCTTGGGGCTTTTGCTCTGTCTTATCAGCCTCAGGCTGATCAGCCTTGGGCTGAGGCTCTTCCCCGCCTGCCGGCTGGGCAGGCTTTTTAACTTTGCATACAAATTTACCACAAAAGAAATTCTTAATCTTCTCAATAATCTTTACCATTTTAAACCTCCTTATTTTTTCTGGTTGCTTACTATTTTGATAGCCTCTTCAAAATGTTTCTTCTTAATAATTGGCCCATCTTTTTTATTTTCCGGATTCTCTATAAATTCTCTTATCGCAAACATAGAAGCCTTTCGACAGATAAACTCAATATCAGCACCCACCCTATCTTTGGCCACTTTAGCAAATTCTTTCAAATCAATATCCTTATCCAGTGGTTTATTTTTAGTATGTATTTTAAATATCTCTTCTCTGGTTTTTTCATCTGGTGAAGGCAGCTCAAGTAAAAGGTCAAATCTGCCACTTCGTAGCATCGCTGGGTCAACTAAATCTAATCTATTAGTCGCAGCTAAAACCACCACCCCCTTAAGTTCCTCAATCCCATCCATCTCAGTTAAGAACTGGCTTATTACTCTCTCTGTTACGTGGGCATCTGTACTGCTTGAACCTCTTCTGGGAACAAGGCTATCTATCTCATCAAAAAATAGAATTGTAGGTGAAGCCTGTTTCGCTATCTTAAAAACCTCGCGGATAGCCTTTTCGCTTTCTCCTACATACTTGGATATCAAAGAAGGGCCTTTTACTGAGATGAAGTTAACCCCGCTTTCAGTAGCGATTGCCTTCCCAAGGAGCGTCTTTCCTGTGCCGGGAACTCCATAAAGAAGTATTCCTTTAAGCGGATTTGTATTGGCTTTTTTGAAAACATCGGAATATTTCAGCGGCCATTCAACCGCTTCTTTCAGCTCTTCTTTTATATTCTCCAAACCACCAATATCACTCCATTTTACATCCGGAACCTCGACAAAGACTTCGCGTATGGCCGAAGGCTCGACTTCTTTCATGGCATCCCTAAAATTATCCATCGTCACTTCTAATTTCATCAACGTCTCATAAGGAATTTCTGCCATTTCGAAGTCTATCTTGGGTAAAATCTTTCTTAAAGCGCTCATCGCGGCTTCTCGTGCCAGGGCCTCTAAGTCGGCTCCCACAAAACCATGAGTAATCTCAGCCAATTTTTCTAAGCTGACGTCTTCTGCTAAAGGCATACCTCGCGTGTATATCTCGAGGATCTCTAATCTTCCGTTCTTATCAGGTATGGGAATTGAAATTTCTCTATCGAATCTACCGGGCCTTCTCAAGGCAGGGTCTATAGTATTAGGTATATTTGTCGCACCTATGACTATAATTTGGCCTCTGGACTCTAATCCGTCGAGCAACGAGAGAAGCTGCGCCACAACGCGCCTCTCAACCTGTTTCTCGCCGCCCATATCTTCTCTCTTAGGGGCGATTGCATCTATCTCATCAATAAAAATTATGGCAGGGGCGTGGGCTTGCGCGTCTTCAAATATTTCTCTTAATCTTCCTTCAGATTCTCCGTAGAACTTCCCCATAATTTGTGGACCTGAAATATGAGTAAAATAGGCATCGGTCTCATTAGCCACTGCCCGAGCTATTAGAGTCTTTCCGGTTCCCGGTGGTCCATACAAGAAGACACCTTTGGGTGCCTCGATACCCAATCTCTCAAAAACTTCAGGATATTTTAGGGGTAATTCAATCATTTCTCTGATTCTTTGAATTTGGGTACCAAGTCCACCTATATCTTCATAAGAGACTTTGGCCTTCTCTTCCTTAACTCCTTTTGCCTTCATCCTTATTAAGGTAGTAGGGCTAATTAATACAACTCCGTCAGGGATTGTATCTTCTACCTTAAAATCAGAGGTTCTGGTGCCAAATAATCTCGCTCTTACTTTATCACCAGAAGTTACAGGTAATCCTTCGATAAGGGAACCAATATATTTGGTATCTTTTTCTCTTTGAAGCAACCCCGAGATAGTTAAAGAAGAAAGTGTAATTTTGCTGGCGGGCCTAAAGTCAGTTTTGTGAACCTTGACCTTTTCATCTAATCCTATTTTAGAATTTTCTCTTAAGATTCCATCCATCTGAATAATCTTTTTTCTTCTATCCTCAGCATAACAAGGCATCACTTTCGCAGGGGTTTTTCTTTTGCCTTTAATCTCTATGATCTCACCTACTTCTATACCTAAAATTTTTATATCCTCAGGGTCGATCCTGGCAATTGCCCTACCTACATCTTTAGATAGGGCCTCTTTAACTTTTAGTATTATTGAATTATTGTTTTTCTTCATTATATTACTGAAATGAAAATTCCTTTCCCGCCAATCATTTAATATAAGGCGGAATCCCGCCTCTTATAGAGGAGTTAGTAAGCGGGAAAAATTATTCAAAGCATCTATGCCCTTGACTTCTTTAGGCTGCAATGGAGTAATCGATATCTTTAGATTACCAAATTTTCTTCTTATCTGGCTTATATATTTTTCCTGCTCTTTTCTCCTTTCTCTGCAAAACTTGCAATCTCTTGACTCTATTACATTATTTATTACTAATTGCCTTACCCTTATGCCATAGCGACTCAAATTATTTAACAATCTCTCTGTCTCTGAAATCGCCATATCCTCTGGAATGGTAACTGCTATAAATTCACACCTACTTTGATCCTTAAGAAGATTTTCTATTCTCTTCACTGTCTTTTTCATACTTAATAGGAAATCATCACCTTCATCAGGTTTATATTTTCCCGCAAATGTCTCAACCATATACCTATACTTCCATCTCATCTTTGCCATAACTTTAATCCAGTCATCGAATAGTTCTGGTAGAGTCAAAAGTCGCAATGCATGACCTGTAGGTGCTGTATCTACAATGTATTTATCAAATTTCGCTTCTTCTATTAAGTCGACTATGGTCTTAAAACCCATCACCTCATCCATTCCTGGAATGGGCAAAGCAAAGATGGAATCAATGTCTTCTTGGTCTAAATACGTAGAGGTATCCAATATTTTCTTTATCTCATCTTCGTATTCAACCTTAAATTTAGAAAGAGCCTTTTCCGCGCTTAGTTCAAGAGCGCTTAAGTTCTTTATACCTTTAACTTCTTTTATTTCATCGCCGATTTTCTGCCCTAAACTATCAGAGAGTGAATGCGCCGGATCTGTAGAAAAGAGTAATGTTTTAAAATGTTTGGCTAAATAAAGACCTGTGCTTGAGGCACAGGTCGTCTTTCCTACACCACCCTTCCCACCAAATAGAATTAATTTTAACGCATCTTCCCTTAATCCGACTAATGCCATTTAGCATTTCTTCTTATCCTACAAGGATAGGCCTTCCTAATCCTTATAAGGAAGGGCCTTAACATTTCTTTATGCTTATTTCTAAAATACCGTTTTTATAGCTGGAGGTGATAGTCTCGGTCTTAACCTTTGCCGGAAGCAGAATCTCCTTGTGGTATTTTCTATCGCCTGTCTGAGCGGAAATATCCAAGATATCGCCTTTTAAATCCAATTTTACATCCTCTTGGTTTATTCCAGGCATCTCTGCATAAATCCTAATCTCTTCTTTTTCATCAAAGAGATCAGTAATCGGTTCCCTTTCCTCGTCAACCGTAGGTCCTTTAGGGGTCTTCTTAATATTACCAAATGGTTCGACTATAGGCTTGCCTCCCACAGCAGTCTTTATAGAAAAACCAAAAACTCCCTTCATACCTTCTTTAAGATGGCTTAGGTCTATCTCACCCTCTTTTTTGATTTCACCGCCTGCTTCTTTTAAATCTGCCGCAAGGTCAACCAACTTCTCAATGCCTTTAAATAAACCACCAATGCCAAAATCAAAACCTATTTCTTCTTCCTTTTTTTTCTTTTCTCTTGCCATCTATATTCCTCCCTCTAACATGTAATTATGTAAACTCATCTATCAATATAATATAAGTACGATAAAATTATTTCTTTGGAACAATCCCCTTCCCTTTACACATCAAGCAGGACAGATCCACTCCTTTTTCTCTACCCCTGCCCTTACAGGCCGGGCAGGATTCGATATCTTTACTGCTTATGCTTACCACGCCTTTCCCTTTACAAATAAGACAGGTAAGATCTCTGTTCAAGAGCGAGCGCCCCTCTCCACTACAATAGGCGCAAATAACCGCTGGTGACGAAACCTTTACAGTTCCGGCACCTAAACAGGCAGGGCATCGTGTGCTTTTTTTAGAGGGCATAAGTCCCGTTCCTTTACAAAATCCGCATTTATAGCTCGTCTTGTTAAGGACCTCGCCTTTTCGACCAACCTTTTGGCTCTTCCAGTCAAATGTCTTCCAATACATGCTTTAAGCCACCTTTTTTTGCCGCCCACTAATCCTACAAAGATAGGCCTTCCTAATCCTTTTCCCGCAGAGCGGGATCCCGCTAAATAAAAGCTTGTTGAGCGAGAAAAGAAAGGGCCTAATATTGTATAGACAGCGTTTTCAGGGGTTTTGTGGGGATATTTCTATAAGTCTTAATTTTCTGTTCTCCGTGTGTCTCAGCTTGCAACTTTTCAATCCGCTTATTGATAGAGTCTAAAAGTCTTTTGGCGGTGTTTCTTCTTTTGTCCAATACAAAGATTTCTTTCTCAAGCCTATCTTTCTCTCTTCTATTTATGTACAAGTCCAGATAGGCAGACCTTTGCGCTTTAGGAATTGACCTGGCGCCTACAGAATGCATGCTTTTTACCTCTTTAATGCTTGTTACTTGCTGTATCCCTTTCATTGGCCTATCTCCCTCTTAATTTTGAGACAAGCAATTTCCTTGCCTTATTTATTCCGCCAAGCGTTAATTCTAACCTATCGCCCGGCTTAATATTAAGCTCCTTACGGATACCGCGAGGTATCGTAATCTTATTTTTATCATCAATCTTCGAGAAAACTCGTAAAAGCGGCACTTTCCACCTCCCTAAGCAATAACGGCCTCTTTCTCTGTCTCCTTGTTAACACTAATAGTCTCCCCGGTGCCGACTTCTTTCTTGACAAGTTCTTTAACTATTCCTTTTACCCTGTCCTGATTAGTCTTTGAGCCGACCCTGCTTGTCTCAGAAGCCAATATATCCTGACACATCTGCGTAAAAGCCCCATTGGCGCTTCTTATAGGGGTAATGCCTTGGACTTTAAGGGTCTTGGCAATCATAATACAGCCGCGAACAGTGGGAGCAAACTCACACTTTCCTGACTCTCTTAAGCCCCTTACGATATTGACTATTATCTCAGCATGTTGTTTTGAGAGTTTAGACTTTGCCTTAGTAATGGCCACCTCTGTCTCATAGTCAAAGTAATCCAGGTCCATGGTAATCATCCTGTCCCTTAAAGCATCCTGGCTCCTATGGACACCGGCATATTCTTCGGGGTTAGAGGTAAAGATAGCGTTAAACTCCGGGTCAACCCTCAAATACGGTTCCTCTCCGCCTCTTCCCACAGGCAGATCCATCATCTTCTCTTGTAAGATTGAAAGAAGGATGTTATTCGCTTCAGGTCGAGAACGGGTGAATTCATCATAGATTAAAGTAAATCCGTATTTACAGGCAACGGTCAAGCGGTTGTCAACCCAGCGTTTTACCATATCCTCTTCTGTTTTTAATACCCTTGAGATAAATCGGTCTACGACCTTTCTAACTCGATAGCCATACTCGCCGCCTACCAAATCAGAAGTAGTGAATTCTTCATCTCCGTGAATCATAACCACCGGCCTTTTAATCTTACTGGCTATGTGCATAGCCAACGTGGTCTTGCCGGAACCGGATATCCCTCTAAAATGGACCGGAAAATCCGCCTTTATATAGGCAAGGGCCCTATTGGTGATACCCTTGATGTACTTTGTCTCCACAAAATCTGACAAAGGACTTGGCTCTAATACTGTAGTCATCTCATCAATCATTTTATTTCACCTCTTTTCTTGGATTCTAAAGTTTTATTCATCTTATTCCAGATTCTGCTTGCCTCGGACAAATCGGCGCGGATCTCTTTTTCCTTCTTTCTAAAATCTTCCCTTAAAGAAAACACATTTCCGATCAGCTCTTTTCTATCCTCGCTAAGCCCTTTCGTTAAACCTTCGGCCATTTCCTTATGAACTTTTCTGCAGTGGCCTACGAACTTCCTGGCGTTATCTCTGATGGCCATCGCTTGTTCCTTTAAATCTTTTATGCTTCTCTTTCTGTCTCCATGGGACGTAGCGATATCTTCACAAAGAGACTTCATATCGCCTGATATATTGTCCATGCCCTAGCCTCCCTTATGGATAACCCCCTTACCACCGCATAAGCTGCAGGGGAGGTTTCCGTCTACCTTATAACCGGTGCCTTCACAATTAGGGCATTCCTCTTTAGCCCCTCGGCATGTAACGCTGCCTTTTCCGTTACAGGCAGAGCAAGTAACTCGGCTATGGGGATGAATACCGGTAGCCTTACAAAAGGCGCATTTAATCATCGGCTCATCAACCTTAACCTTCCCTGTACCGCCGCATACCTGACAGGCGGCCAGCTTAGATAGCAGGTTGAAAGGATCTTTACCTTTTCCCTTACAAAAAGCGCATTTTATCTCACTCATAAACTCATCCCTCCTCCGATATCACACCTCCTTAACCCTTTGCGATTCACGTTATCCAGCGGGATAGACCTTCCTAATCCTTTTCCCGCAGAGCGGGATCCCGCTAAATAAAAGCTTGTTGAGCGGGAAAAGGAAAGGTCTTATCAGGGGGGTAGGTTTATTTGTTCTTCTTTCTTCCTCTTTTCTTTCCGCCCTTCTTTTTACCTTTCTTCTCAACAGCCTCCTCAACCGTAGTTACTTTCTCTCCGGCTTCAATCCTGGACATCACTCCGCCTTTTCTGGATTTAGCTAAAGAGCCGGCCATTCCCTGCCATGCCGCTTTTGCCTTTGCCATATCCGAGCCATACTCGCCTAAAAGTTTCTTGACATCGCTGGCTATATCACCGACATATTTTGCCAGGCTCTTTTTTAAGGCGTCGGACATCTCAGTATGAGCCGAATCGAATTCCTTTAATCTCTTTTGAATATAGCTCTCAATTTCCTTTACTGCTTTTACAAGAGACTCTTTAAGCTCCTCTGACATTTTTTCTCGATCTACATGGAAACCTTTTAATTGCGCGGCTACATCCTTCGCTATGGACTTAACAAAAGCTGCTAAGTTCTTAGCTTGATCCTCACTCATATCTTTGTGGCTAGCCTGAAACCCTTTGAGCATGCCTCCTACACTCTTTGTTAAATCATTAACAAAATCAGCCAAATTCTTGGCTTGTTCCTCACCCATCTCTTTCCTGTCAGCGGTAAAACCCTTAATAGTTTTATGGGTATCGCTAACCAGATCTTTCAACCCCTTCACTCGCACATCATAGGAACCGATGATGTTTTCGGTAATACCCTTCATGCTATCCGCTATTCCCATTTTTACCCCCTCCTTTTTGTTATTTATTGAGTGTTTCTGCTTTTTCCTCTACGTGACTATCTCTTTTTATATCTATATTAACCCCGTTATAAATTTTCGTCTTTTTATCGGCATCCACACTTTTTCTAACGGGGTGAATTGCCTCGGTTGTTTTATCTATTTTTCGCCCAAGTATTTTATTTACCTCTTGTCTTCTTTCTATCTGATGCGCCAGGCGTCCTTTATGTTGGGCCCTGAATCCCTGAAGCATTTCCTTAAGGTCCCTTATCCTCAAGCTCCTTCCTTTGGCTAAAAGCGCTTTAAGCCTTTCTGCCATCTCTTGCTGTTCTTTCTGAAATTCTTTTAGCTTGGAGGAAACCTCTTCTTTTCTGGCATCCTGATTAGCAAGAACCTCTTTAGTCATCTCCTGGAATTCTTTGACCCTTTGGACATCACCTTTGGCAAGGGCATCTTTAAATTTAGCCAGATTTTCTCTTAGGATGCGCGCCATTTCCCTTTGTTGATTAAGATAACCTTTCAATAAGTTTTTTACTTCCGCTTCCCGTTCTTCCTGGGCTGATAAGATACCCTGCGTCATACTATCAAAGTCTTTTTTTCTTAAATGTTCGTTGTGAGCGAGGATATCACGCAGCTCGGTATTGATTTTTCGCCCCTCTTCTTTATTGTCAAGAAAAGTCTCCTGGAAGTCGTCAAGGATCTGATGTGTAGTATCAAAAATGGCCCTTACGCTTTCGATCCTCGTCTCATATGAAAAAATGGCATTTTCCGCGGCATTCTTTAAATCTAAGATTTCTGGCATTTTTAAAATTACTCCTCTTTTAGAAGGAAGGAATTCCTTGGCGAACCATGCTTTTTGTCCTCATTGGACTCAAGGATGACCCGGCAAGAACCCCTCTTGATCTTATCCTTTAGGCTGCTGTTGCGGTTAGACCAATTGCCTCAGCATACTTCAGGTAAGTCTCGACTGATGCCACTACTACTCTAGCTTCAATCGCGAGAATCTCTATACCAACTAAAGAGACTCTTACCCAAGCGTCAACTACCACGCCCTTGTCCAGGATACGGTCAACTACTTCGACCAAGCTGGAAGAACCAATCGCTTTTTCTACTGCCATGTTAATTCACCTCCTCCGTTTTTAGATTTATTTCTTGAAAATCTTACCTAAGAAATCTTCGGCCTTACCCTTTAAACCTAAACCAAAGCCCAAAGCCAAAGACAGAACTACACCTGCAAAGATAATATCCTTAAGTATATAATTTTGGGTCTCAAACATTATCCAGTTTCCTTTTCTTACACCCTAATTTTGCTTGATTATTTCTAATAATCCTTCTAACCTCAATGGCTTATCTAAAAAACGACTTACGCCTAACTGCCTCGCTTTGTCTTTTACTTCAGGATTGCCATATGCAGATATCATTGCAAATTTTACTTTGTTGTTAATTGCTATTGCCTTTCTTATAAACGTTAAGCCATTATCGTGGCCTAATTTTAAGTCAACTATCACCATATCCAGATCTCTTGATTTCTTGAATTTCTTCAGACCCTCAATGACTGTAGTAGCCCAGAGGAATCTGTGGCCAGCATCTCTGATAATCTCTTTCATAATCGAGCACAGATCCTTTTCATCATCAACAAGGAGTATCTTTTTTGATTTAGATAAGCGAGTTTTAAATTGATTTTCCCTTCGGTTCATAGTTTTGCCTTTTTTATTTTATCTCTACCTAATATAAATAAGCAACAACTGTGCCATATATGACCTGAATAAAAAAATTCTAAAAATTTTTTTCTTATTTAACTACAATAGGTTAGGGAAATAACTTTAAGGAGTTTTTGGTAGGAAAAAGCTATATATATGCAAAATTTAAAGATTGTAAGGTTGGCTATACAATATTGTAGAATTTACTCTACAATCCATAGATATTCACCCCGTTACAAAGAAAGTTCCCTCCGAAAGGTAGAGGGGGAGAAAAGTAGATGAGTTTAGGATAAGCTCGAAGTTCCTTCCAAACTTTCTAACGGGGTTCACGGATTATTAACAAAACGCAGGCTATTAAGATAACGGGGAGTTATTTTTTACTCACCACTTCTCCATCCAGTTGGAACTCTCTTATCTTCGAATAGAGGCTCATACGATCTATCTTAAGAATTTTGGCAGCCTTGGTTTTATTGCCACCGGCTTCAACCAATGCTTGCTTAATTGCTTCCTGCTCTATCCGTTTTGTCGCATTTTTAGTTATCTTACGAAGTGATGAGCCTTCCTCTAGATCTCGCTTAAGATTAAATACGCTTAAACCTTCATTTTTAGGTATGCTGACATCATTTAGGGAAATATGTGCAGGACCGATATTAGTATCATCGCATAAAAGCACAGCTTTTCTAACGGTATTCTTTAACTCTCTTACATTTCCTGGCCAATGGTAATCGAAAAGAAACCTCATGGCTTCGCTAGATATTCCTTCTATTTTTTTATTGAGGTCGCAATTAGCCTCATTCAGGAAAAACTTAGCCAATACAGGAATATCATCTTTTCTTTCGCAAAGCAAAGGAAGGCTGATTTGAAATTCATTTATTCTGTGAAAAAGGTCATCTCTTAATTCGCCTGTCCTTACAGCTTCAGAAAGATTAATGTTTGTGGCAACAATAATTCTTACATCTACTTTTATATCCTTTTTCCCTCCTAAGCGCTGCAATTTTCTTTCTTGAATTACACGCAGGAGTTTTGCCTGGGAAGAGTTAGGTAAATTAGTAATCTCATCCAAAAATAAGGTCCCTCCATTTACCTGCTCAAATTTACCTTCCTTCCTATCATCTGCTCCAGTAAAAGCCCCTTTTTCATAACCGAATAATTCACTCTCAACCAATGTCTCTGGAATTGCACCACAGTCTATGGCAATAAAGATCTTATCTTTTCGTAAGCTATTTCGATGAATCATATTAGCAATGAGTTCCTTACCTGTACCACTCTCACCCTGCAAGATAACCGTCATATTTGTAGGGGCAATAATCTCAACCTGTTTTAAAACCTGTTTTATCTGGGGACTTTCTCCCATTACTTCTTTTATATCTGTCTTCTCACCGAGTCTTTTTCTTAAACTCTCTACTTCCTTGCTCAAATGTTGGGTTTGCAAAGCTCTTTTAATTATTAGAATTAGTTCTTCGTTATCAAAAGGTTTAGTAATATAATCGTACGCCCCTAACTTCATTGCTCTTACTGCATCTTTTACATCTGCATAGGCAGTAAGCATAATTATGATTAAATCCTTATCAATTTTTTTGGCCTTCTCTAAAATCTCCATCCCGCCCATTTCAGGAAGTCTGATATCCAGTAAAACTAAATTAGGGGAATTTCTCTCAATTGCTTTAAGAGCTCCTTTCCCATCTTCTGCAGCAAATACATTGTAACCTTCATCCTTTAAAATAGTTGAAAGGTTAAAACATAAGTCCTTATTATCATCTATAACTAGAATGGTTTCCATGCTAATGCTTTCTTCCCCCATTTAATTGTCTTATACTCCTTAATACCTCTCTCTCAGTAAATGGCTTATCAATAAAACTATGGGCTCCTCTTTCTTTTGCCTCTTCTTTACTTTCTTCAGACCCATAGGCAGAGATTATATCTACTGCTGTCTTGGGATGGATTTTTTTAATTCGGGATAAAAGTTTTATTCCATTGGCATCAGGCAATTTTAAATCTAAAAGAACCAAGTCCGGCGCTTTTTTTCTAATAGAATTTATTGCCTCTTTTTTTGTATTGGCAACCGCTACATTAAAATCTCTCTGGCTTAAGGCATCTTGTAAAAGAGAGCACATATCCTGTTCATCATCTACTATCAAAATATTCTTTATCTGCCCATTATAAGCTGAGGGTTGGGTTGTCTGCTTTTTTCTTTTTAGTTTTTTTAACTGGCGTTTTTCCCATTTTTCAAAAAATGGTATAAGCTCATCGAGTTCCTCGGGCCTGCGCCAACCTGAAAGTCCACTTCGCCAAACCAGAACCTCTCCTTGCTTTATCTTACCTTCAGAAATCCAGCTCTGTAAGCGAGAAGTATAAATTGCTCTGTATATATCTATTCCTTTTCTAATATCATATTTTATCTCAGCCACAAGCTTCCCTTTTCTATTTTTTCATGTTAAGTACGGGTATATTCTCTCTGTGTGTGTGTCGAGTTCTCCTTAACTGGCAAAGAGACTGTGAAGATAGTTCCCTGACGTGGCTTACTATTTACCTCTATACTGCCACCGTGACTAACAATAATCCCATAGCATAAAGTTAATCCTAAGCCAACTCCAGTAGACTTGGAACTAAAGAAAGGGTCAAATATCTTGATAATATCCTTTTCAGGAATGCCTCGACCTGTATCTTGAATCTTTACTACAAAAAGGTCTTCATTAAATTCTGTAATAATAGTCGATTTACCTCCCTTAGGCATAGCTTCAATAGCATTCAAGATTAGGTTTGAGAAGACACGTTCGATTTGTTCCTTGTCTACTTTTATTTTGGTTGGCCTAAAGGTAAATTTTTTGACTATTTTTATCTTTTGTGAACTAATCTTAGGCATTAGCGTACTTAAGACTCTTTTTAACAGTTTATGTATATTGCAAGGCTGTATATTAAGTTTTGGTGGTCGAGCACAATTTAAGAGTTCCGTAATTAAGTAATTAATCCTTTCTACATTTCTTTCAATAATCTCAATATGTTTATTTCTAAGGTGTTTTGGCTTAATAACTCGCTTTATTTGTTGAGCAGACATAGTCACATTAGTCAAAGGGTTTCTTATCTCGTGAGCAATACTGGCAGCTATCCGGCCAGTATAGGCGAGTTTGTCAGAACGAACCAACTCATCTCTACTTTCTTGTAGTTCTGAATAAGCATTCCTTAACTCTTCCGCCCTTTTCTTCTCCGCCTCTACAATTTTTGCGTGTGCCTGCTCTGTCTTTTTGCGCTCAGTGATGTCACGGATAATGCCAACTAGACCAACAATATTTCCTTGCTCATCAAACTGTGGAAGTTTTATAGTGTGAAACCAGCATTCTTTTCGCTTTGTGTCAATGACGCGTTTAGTAACTTCTCTTGGTTTGCCTGTCTTAAAAACAAATTGGTCGCCTTTAATGTTTTTCTTAGCCTCTTTTTTATCTGGTAGGATTTCATAATCATCTTTTCCAATAACTTGCTCTTGAAACAGTCCCAAAATCTCTAAGAATTTATTGTTAATAAGGATATATTGGCTTTCGGTGTTTTTAAAAAAGATGGCCCCATGCTTAGATTCTGCCATAAATTGGTGTTGTTTAAGATTTTCTTTTGCCTCTCTATTCTCAGTAATATTACTCTTGTCAGATTCAATATTATTATTCAACAATTTAACTTCTTCCATTACCTATTTAACCCTCTTTATTGCAGAAAGTTATATCAACATTGCGATTTTTTTACTTAATATATATTCCTTGGTATTTTTAGCTTTTGTTAAATATCCTCTTTTTTCTAAAGCCGATAAAATGTATTTTATTTTATTCTCTGAAACCTTAGTTCTTATATATAGGTCCTTAATCGATAAAGATGGCCCATATTTTAAATAACACTCTAATACCAGTAATGTTAATTCTGCTTCACTTTTCACTTTCTAACCTTGATAATTCTTATATGCGGAATGATTTTCCACATTACAATTTAAAAAAATTACACGATGCCCTTTGCCTTAAATTCTAAACTTAACTTTGCAGTTGTCTGCAATAAAAGCTCTCCCCATTGTTTAATGTTTCTATTGGTAAATCTAAATGCTGGGCCTACAATCATGATTCCTCCTGCAAATTTATTCTCTGCATCACATAAACCTGAAGCCATTGCAGAAAGCCCAATTGAAAATTCATTCTGACTTACGGTATATCCTTTCTTGCGAAATCGCTCAAGATGCTTCTTCAAACCAAGTAAAGAAGTAAGTGTATATTCAGTAAATCTTATTAAGCCATTTTTGGACAATGCAGTTTTTAGCTGCTTATCGTTTAATGTAAGAAGATATGCCTTGCCGCAAGGACAAACATATATTGGGAAACGTTGAAAAAGAATTGGCCTTGCTATCACAGCTTTGTCAGCTATCTCTTCTGCTAAAATCAAGGTTCTATCTTTTGCCGGGGTAATAACGCCAAAGGCAATATTTTCTCCTATTTTTTCACAAAGTTCTCTTAAGTAAGGCCTAACATATTTTACCGGTTCTATCATATGAATAACTGACTTCGCTAGCTGAAAAACCATATGCCCAAGTGCATATTTTCCGGTCTCAGGATCCTGGACAGCAAAGCCTTTTTTTTCTAAGGTAGACAAAATGCGGTGGGCAGTACTCCTTCCAATTTTTATAATATCAGCTAACTCTGTGATTCCAATTGAGCGGCTTTTACTTAAAAATTCCAAGACATCAAGCGTCCTTTCAACTGATTTAAGAAAACTCGTTCTATGATTACCTTCTTCTATTTTTCTTCTACCCCTTTTCTTCACCACAAATCCTTTATTATCCTGTTAACGTGCTAAAAATAAAAATGCCCAGATATCGTTAATTTATACCTGGGCTAAAACTGTGTATCTTTTTTAAAAATTTCAATTCCACTCTGTATCTATTGTTGGCAAATTCATCACTATAGCCAATCTTCTTTACGTTAACCACCTTAGCTTGGGCACAAATAGAGACAATTATATCTTTTTTATCACCTCTTGGCTTGTATATTTCGCACTCTAAAATAACCCCCGGCGTTATCGGCTCAGGAGTTTTAAAGCTTAATCCATTAACACTTATATTATTGATAATTGACTCTTTTAATTCTTCATTATTGCTGTTTTGTAGTCTATAAAATATAAAACCACTATTTTTATCAAAGCCGGATTTCTTAATTATTTTAGAATTTGACATCAAACAGTCTTCTGTTATTTACATATCTTAAAAAATAAAGTAATACTTAATTTATTTTAAGTAATACTTAAAAAACATAGCAAAAAAATTAGCCTTGCTTTTTTAAGCTATCATTTATATAGAAAAGCAAGACTGTCTTGATGCTTTTCATTCATCTTTGTAATTTTTACGCCAATAAAATTCTCATTATTCTCTCGGGCCTGCTTGATCCAGTCTGCTTGAGCCTCTGCCGGGATAGCAAAAGAGGTATCTTTATTATAATTTAGAGGCTGATATATTTCAAGTCTTAATTTTCTGCCATTTGGTATAAAATTAAAGCTCCTAAACATTAGCCCACTTTGGCTTATATCTTGAGTAATTGCCTCAAATGTTTTGTCATTACCCTTAAACTGAAAAAGAGACAAAAATATTATCTTTTATGCGTGGGAATCTTCTGTGTTCTTTAATTTTTTCTGTGATAGAGCTACTCACAACCGACCCTTTCTATATTTTAATCCTTATTCGATGTTGCCTTAAAGCGTTTTTCTCAGTTTTCTCTGCGTTTTTGCGCTCGATGACGTCTTTTCTAATTACAACTAAGATACTTCCTTACTCTGAATAAATTTAACCAGTTCCTTATCAGAGTTTTTAAGAAGCTTGCGATACCTATCTTCTGACTTTAGCAGTGTCTCCTCTGTCCATTTGCATTCTACCATCATGCCAATTATATGTCCTAATTCCTCAAGAAAGTTTATATTGTCAGCCGAGAAAAGATTTCGTCTTTTATCGGTGATGTGTAATAGCCCTAAATTATCGCCACTTGATTTAATTGGTATTAATGCAACAGATTCATAGCCATATTGATTACATACATTGCGGGTAGTGGCCCCTCTTTCCTTTTCATTTGTAGATGCTAAAAGATCGCTTGTGCTATTAGTCCAGAAACTGCCGTTCTTAGTAAAGAATGGTTTATCTTGATTGAACTTAGCATTAATGACAATCCCGCACATACAGGCTAAAACAAGTTTACCTCTGGAATCCCTTAAGCAATTTCCCTTTTCATCATAAATACAAAGATAATTTTCCGACTTTATAAATTCCTCAGGGAAACCATTATTAATAAAATAAGGATAATCCTCATCCTTTTTTAGTCTTAGGGCAACTACTTCGCAATCCAAATATTCTTTTATTAAAGAGATTGCTCTTTCATGCATGTTTTTTAGTGAGCCGTGTTGATGGAAGATTTTTAAAATTTCAAACCTTAGTACTTGCTTCTTCTCCACCTTCTTGCGTTCGGTGATATCTCTGACAACACCCATCATTCCTATTTCCTTTCCTTTTTCATCCCGTATTATTGAAAGTGATAACAGAGCTGGGAATATCTCTTTGTTTTTCTTTTGTTGTAAAACTTCTCCATGCCAGTTACCTGTTTTCATCAAATTTAACAGTGTTTCTTTAAACATCTCTGGCTTTGGATTAAAAATAGAAACATGCTTTCCTATAAGCTCTCCTCTCTTGTATCCATACGTCTCTTCCTTGGCGGGATTAACGTAAGAGATAATGCCTTTCATATCAGTTATTGCTATTGCATCAATAGCTCCTACAACGGCGTCAGAGAACAATCTAATTTTTTCCTCTGCCTTCTTGCGCTCAAGGGCATTTCCAATAATCTCCGAAGAAATACGCAGTAGAGCCAAATCCTCATTATTCCATTCTCCAGTTCTCACAACGTTGTCAAAACCTATAAACCCAGCAAGCTTTCCTGCGATACTTAATGGTAATACCAGAAGCGATTTGATATCCTGTCCTTCCAGTATTTCCTTTTCAGCTTTTGCCTCGGAAGGCAATTTTGAAACATCTTTTATATGGATAACTTCTCCATTACGAAGTTTCTTCATCCACCATAGAACCATATCTGAAGGAAGATTTTGGAGGTTATCTATCTGAGGACTCACACCCTCAGCACACCACTCATGGGTGTTGTCCATCGTTGTCAGTCCGTCTTCTTTAAAAAGAAAAAGATAACTGCGGTTGGCTCCGCTTAATCTACCAATATCAGCAAGTGAAGCATTAATGACCTCGTCAATATTAGAAACACTGATAAATCGGGAAGAAATAGATGAAATAGTTTTTTCAAATTCTAATTTGTGTTTGATGCTCTCCTCCGCTTCTTTTCTCCTGGCGATTTCCTTTAAAGTATCAGTTGCAGGAAGGGCATAACCTTCGTCTAAAAGACCCTTAACTCTCCCAAGAGTATCTATATCTTGTTGGGTATAGCGCTTAAAGTCTCGAGTACCTAATTTTTGGTAGGTGGGCTTAATTATACCTTTAAGCTCCCAATAAGAAAGCTGCCGATAGGTTATATTAACTGCCTTTAATACCTCTGAGCTGATAAATAATCGCTCATTAGGTAAATCTTTTATGTTTGCTCCCATCTAACTCCTTATATTGCAAGGTATTATCTCATTATATCTTACTTATGACATTCAACATCAATGTATAACATATGTCAAAAAAATAGGCCTTTTTTGTTAAAAAGACCTATTTGCTCTTAACCCATAGAAGGGTCGCTTCTTTACTGCCAGCATTTATTATTTTCTGAGGTCTATTTTGACCCTTGCAATAGAAGCTATCCCCTTTATTTAAAACAAACTTCTCTTTATCAAAGACGAGCTCTACATTTCCTCCCATCACCATTATGAATACATCACCTTCTTCAAGAAGTAATTGTTTTTTGAGCTCGCCGCCTTTCTGTAGCCTAATAATTAGCGGCTTCATCGTTACGCCTAAAAGATCAGAGACTAATGTCTCGTATGAAGATTTTGTCTCTTTGTCTATTACTTTTGGCGCCTTATTCTTTCTAATAAAGGTAAATTCTTTCAGCTCCTCTTCAAAGAATTGTCCAGCACTTACACCTAAAGCCTGAGCAATCTTTCTTAAAGAATCCACAGATGGTGATGCAATACCTCTTTCAACCTGCGAGATGAAGCTCGTGGTTAGTTTTGTTATATTAGCTAATTCCTGAAGAGTAGTTCTTTTGGAATTTCTTATACTTCTTATCTTAAGTCCTATTTTTATATCCAACATAGCTTTTCGCCCTATCTTACAGAGAAATTATTTTGCCACATCTGGTCACTTTTGTCAAATAAAATTTAGCGTGGTACTTACTACAATATTTTGTTAAACACAATTTTGTTAAACCTCTTCTGACCATATTTTCAAATTAATTCTTTTTAAAATTCTTTAATTAATTTATCCCGTTAGAAAATATTACCCTTTCTAAAGTGGTTTATAAAAAGAAAATATCTAACGAGACTTGCCAAATTAAGAATTTTGAGTATAATACAGATTACCACTAAATCATTAATTAAAAAGAAAGATATGCCTCTACAACTAAAACCCATCAATAAATTAACCTATAAATTGAGACTTACTCCTCAGATGAGGCTGTCTATAAACCTGTTGCAGTTACCTCTGGTCAAACTACAGGAATTTGTAAAACAGCAGGCCGAAGAAAATCCTTTATTGGATTTAGAAAGTGCGGATTCATTTTCCAAGTCTAAAGAAAAATTTCAAGATAATGAGGAAGAAAAGAAAAATTATTTAGAAAGCCTTATAACTAGACCTACCACACTTGCTGATCATCTCTTAAGACAACTTCGGTTACTCACTGATGCTAAGCTCGATCAGAAAATCGGAGAGTTAATCATAGGAAATATAGATGCTGACGGGTATCTGCGGTGTTCTTTAGAAGACATAGCTGAATCTGCGAATACAATTACCTCTTCCGCTGAAGGCGGCTCCTTGACGAGCACCATTGGCAAAAGAATCGAAAAAGTATTATTTTTGATACAAACCTTTGACCCTATTGGCGTAGGCTCAAGAAACTTAAGAGAATGTCTTTTAATACAAATAAAAGCCAAGGGCCAAGAAAACTCACTAGCAGGACAAATCGCAGATAAGTATCTACCTTTCCTAGAGAAGAAAAGATATAAGTATATTGCCAAAAAACTCAAAATTTCGGTTGAAAAAATCAAAGAGGCTATGAAAGAAATAGCCGCCTTAGACCCCAAACCCGGGCGTGCTTTCAACAACGAAAAAACCAATTATCTTAAACCGGATGCAGTTGTAAGAAAAAGTAAAGATGGATATGAGGTCATAATGAATGATTGGGAATTGCCTCACATTACCCTTAACGATAAATATAAACAGATGATAAAGCGAAAAGATACCCCTCAAGACGCCAAAGAATATTTAAAAGAAAGGCTTAAAGCAGCTAGGGTTTTAATTAATGCAGTTCATAAACGCAAGGAGACGGTTCAAAAGGTGATAGAAGACGTAGTTTATGCTCAGAAGGATTTTTTTGATAAGGGCGCAGCTAATTTTAAACCCATGACTCTAGAGCAAATTGCCAAAAGGATTGGAAAACATAAATCCACAGTAAGCAGAGCCATCGCTAACAAGTATCTTCAGACGGCATACGGCATCTTTGAGGTGCGAAATTTTCTAAATTCTGGAGTTAAGCAAGAGAATGGCGTGTTTTTCTCATCCAAGACAATAAAATCAAAAATAAAAGACCTGATAGAAAACGAAAATAAAGAGAAGCCTTTAGCCGATCAAAAAATCTCCAAAGACCTCAAACAAGAAGGAATTTCAGTCTCCCGCCGTACCATAGTCAAGTATCGAAAACAATTAAAAATTTTACCTTCCAAATCTAGAAGATAAATTAAAGAGATCAATTACGATAAATCCTAATAACCCTTCCCTGGCTAATAATATCCTTAATTTTGCGTTTAAGCCATTGTTTAAACAAATTTCGCGTGAATGGAATCAACCCCAGAAAGCCAGTCAGATCAGTTATAAGCCCAGGGGTTAAAAGTAATATTCCACTACATAAAATCAAAACACCATCAAACAATTTATCTGCCGGCATCCTACCCTGATTTACCTCTTCTTGTATCCTGCGCAGAGTAAGAAGCCCTTGCAGTTTTGCCAAATACGCCCCAACCACTCCTGTAATAATAACAATTAAAAGTGTATAACCAACGCCAAGGTATTGGCCAACCTTAATCAAAAGCGCCAGCTCTACAATTGGAACTACGGTAAATAATAAAATTAAATATCCTAACATAATATTGATCCCTTGCTTAAAGCTTAAAAAATTATCCGTATTTAACTCATTCTATTATAGTTTTCTTGTTGCAAAAATCAAGATAAAATGTGTTCTTCCGAGATACCAGTAAGAGGTATTTCCTCTCGGACCGGGCAGAAATATTTCACAAGGGGATGACCTCTTTAGACGCAGCTTTTATGAAATTTGAGAGGTGACTCCCATGAGGAGGGGCAGTAATATCCCACAAGGGGACGACCTCTCCGTACACAGCTATTGGTAAATTTGAGAGGTGACTCCCATGAGGAGGCCCAGAAATATAGCGCGGCAGAAAAACTCTCTGTATACAGCTAAAACTTCCAGTTCTTAAGTTCTTTTAGGAAATCGTAATTGGTCATATCGCAATGAATGGGGGTAATGGAAATGTAGTTACTGCGGATGGTTTCGATATCAGCATCCTCTTTTTTATCTGATTTAATAACCTCGCCTGTAAGCCAATAATAGATACGCTTACGAGGATCTTCCCTCTTATCAAAACGCTCTTCGATCGCCTTTTCACTCTGCTTGACGATTCGAACACCCTTAATGTATTTCTGGTTTACGGCCGGTATATTGACATTTAAAAGCGTGCCTTTAGGCAAACCCTTATTCTGAATGATCTGTTTAGCGAGTTTTTTGGCAAATTTAGCGGCAAAACTGTAATTAGGATTAGTAAAAGTGGCAAGGGAAATTGCAAAGGACGGTATCCCTAGAATCGCTCCTTCTGTTGCCCCTGAAACTGTCCCCGAATAAAGCACGCTATAGCCTACATTTGGCCCTAGATTAATCCCCGAAACAATCAAATCCGGTTTTTTCTTTAATAAGGCCCTAATTGCAAGCTTTACGCAATCAGCAGGAGTGCCGGTGGTAGCATAGCCCAAGAACTTACCGCCTCTGTTGACTTTTTTAACTCTTAAAGGATCGGAAAGCGTAATCGCATGCCCTACAGCGCTTCTTTCTGCATCGGGGGCAACAATAGTAACTCTTCCTATTGTTTTAAGCGATTCGTAAAGAGCTCGAATTCCTTCAGAATAAATGCCGTCATCATTAGTTAAAAGTATATTGATTTTAGTCCTTTTTGTCATAGTAATTTGTATCCTCCTGAATACTATACCTTTCTTCGTATACATGAGCAGTCCAACAATCGGCAAAATGCACCAATAGAGTCAAAGGCGTTTCGCGGTGCGCTACTTCTTTATTGGCTTCGACATACTGTCCGTCATGATACAAAATAGCCTGGGCTTCTGAATCGGATAAAGGAATATATTTTGCAATTAAGTACAGGCTGCGCGCCGCCAAGTTCATATATACTTCTTTGGGATTGACTTTATAAGTCTTATCTCTATTCTTTACTTCCCATTCATTGTCATTCTTTAAGTATCTTGGCTTACCAGGCATACCAATTTTACCGACATCGTGAAATAACCCTACAATAACACAGGATTCTTCAGATAACTGAGGAGCGAGAGTTTCACGTAATTTTAGAAGTGTTTCAGTAACGCCCACGCTATGCTCCAAAAGCCCGCCTTCTTTATTTAAATGAAACCTTGTGCTTGCAGGGCTGGTGAGCCAACTAGTTTCCTTTTCAAGCATATTGATAAAAGTTTCAAATTCTTCTCTACGCTTAACTACTTTTTTCTTTAAATCTTCATATCGCTCTCTAATAGTCATTTTTCTCCTATCGTTTTAAAAATCCCGAGATGCAATCTACTAATCTTTTCTCATCGAATTTTTCTTTATTCCCATAAAATATTTCGTATTGGCTAATACTGCTTTCCTTGAAAGAAATTATATTTTGGATAGACTTTTTGATCTGCTCCCATTGCTTTGTTTTCGCTGTCTTATCTATTTTCAACTTCAATGTGTCTAATATCTGGATAAACAAGACCGAATCTGCCATTCTAACAAGGCTGTTATTTTCAGATTCATGAATGAAATATTTCGATAAGGCCGAGGTAAGGAATTTACCACAGATCTGCGTGGGCTTAATATTAGCCTCTTCAATTTCTATAATAACCTTAATCTTATTATCAACGGTTATCAAGAGGTCGACATTGCAATATTCTGTTTCTCTTGAGCGCTTTTCTGAACAAAATAACGGTATATGCTGATCGCCACCACAGGCAGGGTCTTTTATTATTTTGCAATCTGGAAAGACTGTATTATTGATTAAATCCCCAATTTTCTTATGAAAAGGATGTTTCATATCTTTTCTCCTTAACCCCTATAAAACAAAAAACCTTTGCCTTTTTTCCGGGCAAAGGTTTTACTTTTTTAATGTCCAGGTTCCCCCTTCAACTCAGGACCCTACTTTCTAAAACCATTATTAATATATACCCTTTATAAATCTTTGTCAACGTTTTCCTTGTGGTTTTCCTTGTGGTTTCGATAGCTTAGCAAACTGGCTAAATTGAAGCGGCACACGATCGTTTATAAAGTAAAGCTCGATTTCCTGGTATCGGTCCTGGAGATTGCATGCTTTAGCGAATTTTTCATGGAATTCTGGAAACTTCTCAGGGCCGTTGATTAAAATAAGCCTGGTTCTTCGGCGCACGTCAATGGCATGCTCCGGAAAAAGCATTGCTAAACCCCTTTTATGATCCTCAACCCAATTACAGTAATCAAGCCCTTGGAAGATTACGCTTTGTAGGCGTGCGTTTAATAATTTCTCGTATTTAAGCTCTATAACCGTAAGCCACTTGCGTTTACGTTCAAGGGCAAGAATATCGATTACCTCAGACTTTTTTGTCCCCTCACCTGCAGGCACTTCGCAATCAAGAACATCGTAGCTATAACTTCCTAATTTCCCGCCGTTTTTAAGATACACCATTACTGCTGCCTGAAAATCCATTACTTCATTCTTTATCTTCAGAGTTTTAGTAAGGCTACCTTCGAAATGCTCCTTTAAGCGCCTAAAGCGCTCTTGAAGAGACTCAAAACGGTAAACATTAATAAACTGTATCAAACGGATATCCGGAACAGCTATTTTAAGCAGGCGGATTTTTCTTAAAAATACCTCATCAAAGGAATGCCCCAATATTAGAAGCGGTACGGCGTTGTTACCAGCAGATATCTTATTCCAATACTCAAATACCAAAGGCAATAGCTCTGTTTGCAGGGGTGTAGGTAAATCCCTTAAGTCTGTGCCTGAGCCACCATAACCTACTATCGTAGCAGGTAATTGTTTGTTTTTAACGTGGATAGAGCCCTTATAAAAGGCAAGATGGTTAGAGTAGTTTGGAGATTCTATTGTAACGCCAATATTATTCTTTAAATATTCGATTATATAGTTAACGAATTCGTAGCGCTCAAGGGTTTTAACGTCAAAACGGAGTCTTTTCGAAGCCCCTGACTCCACATCAGCATTAATTTCCTTATTCATTCTATCCTTATTGTCCTCGTCTATTATTATTCCATTTTGGCATATTCCAATACGTAATATACCATATTGTTGAAGGAAGTCAAATCATATGGACAAAACTATTTATTCAGAAGGTCACAAGGCGCTAGTAAACAAATTGATAAAAGCTCGCAAAGAAAGAGGCCTTAGGCAGGAAGATGTTGCGAAATTGCTAGGCAGGACGCAATCTTATGTTTCAAAAATAGAGGCTGGTCAACGCAGAGTAGACATTATTCAATTGAAAGAATTCGCAAAAATTTACAAAAAGAGTATCGATTTCTTCGTTAAATAATACACTCCTCCCCGTTTATAGATATTCCACCTCTATAGTATAGCCACTTGGACTTGCCCCGGCTCTTCCGCCAATCTTACGCACATTTCCAAAGCATCGGGAGCATCATCATGTTTGGCATGAGGAAAAAATTGCATTTGTTCCAATAAGATTTTGTGTTCCTCATTCAAATGTAGAGATCTGTTCTTAAGAAGTGGCGCTAAGGTATGTATTCTTTTATATTTGTCACCTGTATTCTTGATTCTTTCCACAGGCAAATAAATTCCTTCTTTTCTAGCCTGCTCTTCAAGTAATTTTACCCCTAGCTCTTGAAAACCATTTGCCTCTACACCAACCATAGAAAAGCTAAACCTCCTGGCGTAAGCCAATATATCTGCTATAGTTTTATCCATATCTCTACGCTCAATGTCGGCTATTATTACATACAAAACGCCATCTCTTCTGTCGCGCGCAATCACAATAATAGCGCTATAGTCTCCCCTTGTAACGTCAAGTCCTGTGCATGGATCGCAGGCGAGATAGAAATCAACGTTGTCTGCTACATAATGAAGAAACTCCTCAAGCGATTTAAAATGTCTATTCCAATATTCGGCTAAATCTATCCTGAGTAATGCTGTTTTTATGTCAATTGGCTCATTCTGAAATTCAGCGCTAAAGCTAACCTGATCATCATCCCTCATATTCATTATGTCAAAAGTCTTCCACCTGGCAGGCCAAAGAAGCTCCACCCCTTCATCCATAAGAGCTTTTTGACTCATATAATAATCGCGAGCCGCATCCAACCCCCTTTTCCCTTTGAAATCGTCCCGGCTATTCTTTATATTGAAACACTTGCTCCAGAGTTCGGGATGCTTCGGTTCGCTGATTATTGCCTTATATTTCTTGACGTGCCATATAGGCGGCTTAATATATGCTGCAAAAAAACAGCACGGGTGATGCACTGTCCCTATAAATAAGAAATTCGTATGTTCATCGCCAGCTTTGAGTATGCTTTTATTGAACCAATCGTTCATCTTCTCGGCACTTTCCGCAGAATAAATTTTATTTGCGCTTTCAATATCATCCAGAATAATTAAACTCGGACGGTATTTGCCGTACTTTCTACCGGTTATCCGCTGCTGCGTTCCCAAGGCAAGTATTTTTATCCCGTTTCTGGTTTCAATCTGGTCCTGCGTCCAACGAGGCGGTCTAGGCCTGCCGCGATGCTCAAAAATCTCCGGAAAATCAATCATGAGGAGCTCGTTTTCGGCTAATTCTTTTTTAATATTTTCGAGAAGATGATCTGCCTGGCTGGAGGTCTCGGAAATAACAATGATGAACCTCTCTTTTTTAAAACAAATACAGTAAACTACATATATAAGAGTTGCTAGAGTTGACTTACCGAACCATCTTGGCGCTGCAATAGCAATTTTTTCACCTCTCTTGTTGGTAGCATTAAGCAACAGCTCGAAGTTCTCCAAATGCGCGAGTGATAAAGGGTAGCTTAAATGATGCAACATATAGGTCTTGGCAAAAGAAAATACTGATTTTTCTGCCTGTATCCTTCTTAATTCGGAAATTGCGTTTCTAGCTTTATTTAGTGTCGGATTCATTTTGCTCTCCTAAATTATTATCCTGTTTTTTATTTAAGTTATCTACTTCCGATTCCAACTCTGCTTTTTCGATTTTTGCTCTGATTTGACGTATCTTTTCCTGAGTCTCGGTATCAAGTGTTCCGGTTTCTTTAGCCGTCGTCTCAATAGTATCCAAGGATTTCTTTAGTTCCAAAAGACCCTTTTCCCCATCTATGTCTTCGCAATAATGGAAGATTTCTCCCTCGACCCGTTGGGCAACCAATGGTAAGTATCCCAATGTCTGGAGCTTTTCCATAAGTTCCCTACGGACTCTCCAAGCACAAAATTCTGCCTGTACTCTTTCACCAAGGGAACCTTCGCCGCTCCTGGCAAAACGCATAAGCTGAGACGTGTGAACTTGTGCCTTTACGATAAATCCTCCTATTATCTCTTTTGCTAACTCAAGACTTGGGCCGAGAGAGTTTTTCTTTCTTATTTCCGCGAGGTCGCGTTGAATTGTTTTTTCGCAGCAGCACATAAGTTGCGCTATCTGGGCAATGGTAAATCCTTCCTGCAGAGTAAGAACACTTACACATGCCTGGCGTTCTTCTTTACTTAACATCTTGGGGCTAATTTCACCTGATTTTATTTTCTGAAGCAATGTAATTGACGAAATTCCTTCTCTATCGGATTTTGGATTTTTATTTTCCATTTTAAACCTCCTCGCAGTATTTATTCAATATTTCCGAAGAAACTTTACTTTTACCAACAAAATTTATGTACCTTTTTACTATCACGTCGCAATATTTAGGATCGAGCTCCATCGCAAAACACCTGCGGCTAAGAGATTCGGCAGCTATCAAAACCGAACCCGATCCCAGAAAAACATCCAACACTACGTCATTGAGGCGCGTAGAATTTTTTATTGCTTTCTGGGCTAAACTTACTGGTTTCTGGCAAGGGTGTTCGTAAAGTTTCGTGGAGTCGCGTTTAATTTCCCACAAATTTGATGCTCCAGGTTTTCCCGCAAAATAATGACTTTCTCCTTTGAGCCAACCATAGACAGCCTGTTCCGTCTGAAACGAATAATCCGCATAAGAAATGGGTGCGGACTGTTTTTTCCAGCAGATAAGACATGAAACATGAAAATCGAGATCTATCAAAATCTGATAAAGTGGTCCGAGCTGACGATGGGCTTGCCACTGGTAAAAAACTCCACCTGGTTTAAGGTTTAGTTTTATATTCGTGAGAACCTTGCGCATAAAAACTTCATATTCAGACTGAGGAAGATTATCCGAATAAATCTTGCTCCATCGGCGGGATTTTTTAGGTCGGGTATCAACACGAGGACAGTTTCCTCCCATGTAATTAACATTGTATGGCCAATCGATATCCAGCAAATCAACCCTCGTATCGCCGAGAAGCATACACATATCTTCTTCACTTGTCGCATCACCACACATTAGTCGATGATGCATGCCCAATGAAATGACATCGCCTTTTTTTGTAACCGGCTCTTTAGTTGATTCGAGCGCAGCATCAAAGTCAAAAGTATCATCCTGTAGCGGTAGATGATTATCTAAAATATTTGATAAATCAGGTACAGTGAAACCAATTGACTCAAAATCAAAATCAGGAAGTTGTCCAAAGTCCCGAAGAATGTCGGCTAATTTAGGATAATCCCACAGTCCATAAATTCCGTTTAACGCAATCATCAGCTCTTTTTCGCGTTGAGGGTCTAAATCAACAAAAACAACGTTAACTTCTTTTACGCCCTCGGTAAGCAATACGCTGTATCGTTGATTACCTCCAAGTATATAATTCGTCCGCGAGCTACAAACAAGAGGCAGCACAAGCCCAAATTTTTTCAGGCTCTTTTTGATTTGCCTATATTCTGAATGCTGGGACGTGAGAGGAACACGTGGATTGTCTGGATGGGGTTTAACTTGAGAGATAGGAATTTTACGGATTTCCATAGGAATCCTCCTTTTTGGTAGGGGAAATTGTTATTTAACAATTTTCCGGAGGATTCCCTTTTGTACTCCCCTTAAAATACAAAAGACCTGGCTCCATAAGTTACGCGCTTTTTAGCGCTTTTGGTTCCAGGCCTATTAAGACCTATATTTTCAGCAATCTATTTTTGCTATCTATAAAAATTATATACTAAAATCATAGAAGAATCAAGGAAAATCTACTTGCCTCTGTTTGTATATCCTTTGTTTCTCATCGCCTGGTTTACTGACTTACCAGCTATTTTAACTTTTGCGACATCTCTACCATATGATTTTCCAACTGTATCATAACTAATAGTCTTGTTTCCAATCATATCCTGTAGTTCATTTCTTGCCTTTGCGCCACCCTTGGCTCCCATTTCAGGCGCTTTTACATTTGCAAGGCGGATTGCTTTTCCTCCCCTAATTTTAAAAGTATCCCCATCAGAAACCTTTGTTACTTTTCCTTTAGACATAAATATCCTCCGTTTTTGATAAATTGACAATAAATGCAGTTTTCGCTTGCTACCGGTATATCATTATCTATGGCCTTACGGGCATTAATAATTGCGCTTTCTACCCAAGAGCGATCACCTTCCTGTGGCTCGATAAATAAATCAAAAGAAAGCTTACCTTCTTTAAAGCCGCCATCCTTATTTACCTTGGCAAAGAGAAAATAACCTGTCTTTGAAACTTTGTAGCCGTTCTGCTGAAGCAACCATTGGTAAATTTCCAACTGTCGCTTGTAGCTGTCATAAATTTTGTATTCTTTTGCACCAGTGGCTTTATAATCAACCACTATTAATTCTTCTTGAGAATTTATCCAGACATCATCAACTGCGCCAAAAACCAAGAAATCTGTTGGCTTATGCTGAAACTGAATGCCAGTGAAGTTATGTCGCCAGGCATTGATTTCTTTACATTTATAAGGGATGGCGTCTATATTATATTTCTTTATAAGGTAATGGGCAGTACCGTTTTCACGATGGACATCAAATTCTTGCTTTAAAAGAGCATCTATAGCAGAGTTTATTGTATAAGGAAATGATGGTGGGCGCTTTATTTTCTTATTGATATTCAACCAGAAGCAACGTGGGCAGTCGAGAAATAACTCTAACTTTGAACGTGATAGCTTAATCATTTATTTAATATCTCCTCACTTATCTGCCGGCTATATAATCGCGACCAGGCTTAAATAAATTAGGTATGTGTCACCGGAATTTCCCCGGACTCACTACTACACTACCGGGTTTAGTTCTTCAAAGATAAATTTAATGATGTTTTTAGATAAATTCCTTGTATCTTCGTCCATATCTAAAACTGCTCCATGATGGTCGTCTTTAAGTACGTCATTAAAGTCATAAATCTTTCTTGCCATCTCTTCATTTATTGAATTTCCTTCTTTTAGTTTGGTAACAATATCGCCAAGCCCCTCAACAGATACTCCTTTTAAATTTTTTCTGAACCTCCACTCTAGCTCTTTTTGTAGTATCGGTCTTAATGATCTGCGCACGTCCGACGCGTTTACATCAGAATCGCCGTTAATAAATCTTTCCATCTTCTCTATTTCTTGAGCATGGGGATCTAATCTAGTTTTAGGATCACTAACCAACCCGAAGACAGTACCAAAACCATCTCTTTTGATTTCAATAAATTTTAAATCCAAATTCGGAAGACTTCTCAGTTTCTCGTAAGTATCAAGTAAAAATCTGCTGTGGTGCGCAGCTATAATCAATTGGCGGGAAGACGTCGTAAGATTCTTGATCTCTATAAAGGTCTGTGAAATCCTATTGTCGTCAAAGCTAGTTATTGGGTCGTCTAAGAAAACAATGGTGTTTTTTAATTCAGCCTCGCTTTTCTTTCTGAGTTTTGAAATGAAAATTGAAAATGCCAAAGCCCTCCTGTCTGCATCACTAAATATAAATGGTAACCGATCAAAAGTAATTTCCTCATTTGCAAATTTTATTGTCGGTTCATATACCGGCTGACCTCCCCAACGTCGATAAGTTGTTTGAATTTCAAAATCAATAGAGCCTAATCTATTAAAAATTTGTGTTGCATCCTGGAAGTATTGCTCAATAAATTCTTTATTTTCTCGTTCTAGTTCTTCCTGCAATTTTTTAATTTCCTTTTCTGTTTTATCTTTCTTTCCTCTTAAGAGTTGTACCTTATCTATATCGGCCGATAATTCGTATCTTTTTACTTTTATATTCAAATCTATTATCTTATTGCCCAACTTCTCTGATTCCTTTATTAATTGGTCGTTCTGACTCCTTGTTTTAAGGGTATTTATTTCCCTAAGAAGTAATTTTACAGATTCATTGTATTGATTTATTATTTCTCCAAACTGCTGATAAACGATTAGTAATTTATCGCTGGCGGGGTATTCCTTGATACAAACAAAAGGTTTCTTCTTTTTTTCAGCGATAAGTTCTCCAAATTTACCAATAACTTCTTCCATCAAGCCTACAAGATTGCAATTGGATTTATTCGCTTTGTTGCTAAGATTATCTATTTGTTCAATGAGTTTTTGAGTCTCGTCTGTAAAGTAATCCTGCCAGCGGTGGCAACTTGCCAAATTTTTATTTACTGAATTTTCTACTAATTTAACAGCGCTAATAAGCTTATTGAATTCTTGATGTTTATCATTCAGTATTCTGAAAGCTTCATTACAAAAGCTTCCATATTCTTCGCTGAATACTGTTTTGTATGTCTCAATGAGATCAACAACTGTAACCAAAGATTGACTACAAAACGGGCAATTTAAGATGGTTGCATCTTTATTTTGTTTAAGATAGGCATTTACTCCTTTTTCAATCCATTCTTCTTCTTCGCCATCATGGGAATTAAAGTGTTGTTCTATATGTTCTCGCATCCGCTTATATGCAGTATCATTTATATCATCAAAGCCTTTTCCCAGCGAATCTTTTAGAATTTTGATTGTCGGTTCGGGATTTTCAAGAGAAAGTATTATCGGCTCATCGAGTTCAAGAATTTTATTCTTTTCCGAAATTGATTTTCTAAATTTCTTCAGATTCCCCTGGAGCATAGTTAATTCAGCTTTAGTTGCTTCAATATCATCCGGCTTCTCGACTGATATAAAGTCTTCAAGGCTTATTCCTAAATCTAAAGTTCCCAAACTTCTTTTGAGTAAATCTCCAAGTTCGCCGATAGTTTTTGTCGTTTCGCGGAGTGATTTATTCTTTAAAGAATCTATTTGTTTGCCAATCTCGACACTTTTCTCGCCTATTAGTAAATTTGTCAGATTTTCTTTATTAGACCTTGAGATTGTTAATCCTGTAAAAACATTGTCCTCGATAAAGCGAGAGTCAAAAACTTCTATTGAGCAATTAAAATTGCTCGTATTCCATCTTTGGTTAAGACAAGAAATATCTTGTTCCGTTTTATCTGTACCATTTTTGATACTAAAACACACCTCTTGGGTAATTGGGTTGCCGTCCCTTATTATTGATTGTCTATTTAATAAAACTTCCGGATTTTGATTCGCTATGGAACGAAAAATGTCGGCGAGGGTTGATTTTCCGTAACAATTAGGGCCGTAAATTAAGGTCAGCCGGCCAAGCTCGGTATGCCCGACATTCAAAAATCTTCCAACCCCTTTAATTTTTTTAATTCTTTTTATCATATTGTCCTTCTACAATTTTCATTTCTTCTGATGTTAAACCATAAAGCTTATAAACCATCTGGTCGATTTGGCGTTCGTATTCTTTGACTTTGGCTTGTTTCTCATTGCTGCCTTTTGATTTTAAAATATCGATGATTTTGGCAACAATATTTCGGATTGCATTTTGACCGTTTTTATCGGCTTTCAAAATGGGGAGATTAATAATAGGTTCCTTGTCAATCTGATAATTAGTGCCTTGCATTTTTCCTCTGTGTCTTAGCCAGAAAGTAATCAGTTTAGAATTTAAAAGACCTGTTAGAAATTGCTGGTCAACTCTTTCAGTTTTGATCACATAAAATGTTGCAGAAACATAACTATCAAAATCGACATAGGTGAAAGTCGGCCTTGCACATTTCCTTGCAGCTATAATTTTCTCTCCTCTAAAAAAATATTCATCTCGAGCTCTATGAAGACCGTAGGGCTTATTGTCTGAAGTAATAACTTTCCTAAAACGATCAAGATGTCTTTTAATATTCAAATAATTCTCAATTTGTTTCTTATTTTTAAAACTCGAATCCGTGTAGATAACCCATTCTTTATTTGTAGAATTTCCATACCATCGTAGCAATTCTTTTGTGGTATAGGAAGGCTTTATTAAGCCTAACTCTTTTTTTGTGAATGAAATTCGCTCCTTTTCTTCGTTGCTTAGAACGAAAATTCCATCCCCAACCTTATATTGACCACCTAAAATTTCCTCGCGGTTTTTATTCACGCGATCGTGATGATGGTGTATGCCGTTTGCAACTTCCTTATCGTTAAATCGAAAATTTGCTTTTAATGATAATTTTTCAAGTATCGGTTCAATATCAGAACTGCTGAATGTTAATGTTTTATCTATAAAATTGATCCTTGTAATCGTAGGAGTTAAGTATTCTGACTTAGGATTATCTTCCTTATTAATAAGAAAAATAGCATCATCGAATTCAAGATCATTCCCAAGAAGTCGCCTGTAATCAAATGAGTAACTATCCAAATCAGTATTTTTCCTAAACACCATAACCATAGTTTGTATGCCAGACTCGAATATCTTAAAAGCACCAAAATCAATCAAGTTCAAAATTTGAGCATCTTTTATAACTTTATTCCTCATCTTTGAGGCGCCATAACTAGTGACCCAATTATTTTGTGCGATAAAAGTAACTAAACCTGTGCCGTCTCTTGTTATGTCTAAACTCTTACAAACAAACATATACCAAATATCCATTTTGCCTTGATAATAAAGCGAGCTTCTAAATCCCTTGAATGCATTTCTGTTAACATACTCTTTAATGTATGGGGGATTGGCAATCACAATATCAAATCCATCCTTTATCCCAAACATCCAATCTGGATCAAACCATGAGCAAGGTTCTTCTGAGAATGGATTCCACTGTGATAGCTTCATTGTCTGTGATTTTTCCCCCCCAAAAAGAGCCCAACCTAAAGCATGCTTTGCCATTTTTCTTTGTAGCTCAAGGAATCTTTTCTCTACTTTCCTCTTCTCGCTGCCATAGCTTCTTAAATATCCGTCTCTAAGATCCCTTAATGATTTAATATCTTCATCAGCTTCGAAAAGTGTCTGCTGGGTACCTTTTTTAGGAAGCCCTATCAAGCTATTAGTGCAAACAAATTTAAACTCAAGATTAGGCAATGGCTCTATGCCACGGTTTTTCTTTGAATCATTTACTGTTTCGTCTACAATAAGCGACAAGAAAAACCTCAACTTCGAAATCTCTACAGCTATCGGTTGGATATCTACACCAAAAATAGCGTTTTGAATTATGCCTAACTTATGAATATAGCTAACATTTTCTACTTTTAATTTTCTCTCTAAAGTTTTGTTGCCGATACGCGAAAGCATTTTATCGAGCCACCATTCAGATTCTGGATCAATCTTTTGGAGAATAACAAGCATCTTCTGTAATATCCCCATTGGAAAAGCGCCACTACCGCAAGCAGGATCAATGATTTTAATAACATCAAGAGCATTAAGGATAGATTCTTTCTCTGAGCTGGTAAGCTTCAATTCAACGTCCTCATAGGTAAGCAAACGCGTGATTTTATTTTCTTCAAGCTTTGTCTTAGTTAAAAGATACTGTTTTAAACTCTCGCTCACCATATATTCAACAATGGGTCGTGGAGTATAATAACTGCCGGTTGCCTTACGTGCTGTCTCACCGGTTTCCGGATTAATCTCTGCAAGCAAATTTTCAAAGATACGTCCGAGCATTTCAGGTTCAATGGAAAGCTCCACATCAACAGAAGTATTTTCGTCTATAGTAAAGTTATAAGTTTCAAAAACATCAAATAACTCTTTTATCCAATGGTCAGGAATTTTGAGGACGTTTATATACTTTGAAATCCCTAGAAGCCCCGGATCATAAAAATCATGATGATGCGGTGTAAAAAGACCACCGTTTAAGAAGGGAATTTGTGACCATGTCGATTCTTGATATTTCTTATCGCGATCTTTTGCCGGAGTATTAAGCACTTCAAAAAATAAAGGTTCCAGGATACCATGGTAATAGCCTTTATTTTTCAAAACTGCATTTACTGAAAGAAGTTCTTCGGGTAAAAGGGAAATATTCCTATCTGACTGTTTTCTCTTTAAAAACCAGCAAAAAACAAGTCTACCAATAAGCCTCACAGTAAACTCTTTGTCTAAAGTATCATCACTAGTTCCAGGCAAGTCCAATAGGCCTCTACCAGCGTCAATTGATTTACGTCCAATTTTGCGCTTACCGCCAGCCAGTTGAGTAAAAAGAATCGCGATTTTCATGTAGAAATCTTTATTTACTACCTCGATTGAGAAACGGTTCTTTAAATCTTCAAAATTTTTTATTCGACCCTGTTTCATAAGATACTCTTCTGGAGTGTGTGTTTTTGTATCAGGACCTAAAAAGAAAGAGTATCGGCGGGGATTAGAATATTCCTTTTGAACTCGCCTACCTTCCAATTTTAAATCAATAGTAATAAGAGATAAACGATAATTAGATGAACTTGAAGACGTAAAGATTGCTAGTGCTCTTCTTACCCCGTATTGTGCCAGTATGCGAAAGGAATCTCTTGAAAGTGAAACGCGAGGATCATTCTCAGAATGATGCTTAATTTCGTATATATTTAAATCGAGGGATGGAACTTGACCAATCTTGGTGACTTTGCTTATATGCTGGGGTTTAAATTGAGATTCGATACTCTCATCGCAACTTTCAAAATCTTCAGGCAGGAATTGATTTTGGAAAAAATCTAGATATTTCTCTCGTTCATAAGTAACTTTAAAATCCATAAAATTAAATTAATTCCTCTGATAAAATTAAGGTCTCTTTGCCTTCTTCAATACGCTGCTCTCTATCAATAATTTGGATAAGATATTTATGAGGCACTTCTTTCTGTAAAATCTTAAAATCTTCCTCTAAGCTTTTTGAATCAACTGCCCTTATTAATTTCTCATATCTATCCGGCAAAGCATCCAAATCATTCACAACATACAACAAATCTTCTAAATAATCTTTTACCTTAGGAAGCTTGTTTTTCAAAACATTCACTTTATCAATAGTATCTCTTTTTCCTCTATCTTTAGCGACTTCAGTTCTTTTAGAAAATAGTTTTATTCTAACATTTTCATAAATTTCATCGAAAGATTTACCAGTTTTCTCGCCTTTCTCTTCAGCCTTTGCTTTGAATAATTCCAAAGCCTGAGGAATACTTAAAGAAACTGACTCAACTTGTTTATTTCCATATTTAAAAGCATGCTCTTCACCTTTCTTGCCAAAGATAATTACACCTTTTTTATCCTTTTTAACCGTTCTTTTAACACGAGAACGCCGTGGTAAATTTAAAGCCTCTTCAATCACGCGTGGTTCAGAAATACGTAATTTCTTGATGAAATTCTCATGTTTAGCTTCTGGTGAAAGCTCTTCTTCATTCCTTAAAGTTTCCTCAAATTTATCAGCAAAGTATCTTTGAAGTTCCTCATCTTTAGTAAGTATTTTAGTATCCTCTCCAAAAAGTGCATGTACCATTGCGATCTTTAAAGTAGAAACTTGTTTTATCCTTGTTGCTTCCTCTCCAGTTACAGTAGGAAAGTAGTTATAGATAAACAGCTCATCAAATACCTTTTTATTAATACGATTTATGCGGCCTACTCTTTGAATAACCCTAGTTGGATTATAAGGAATATCGTAGTTAAAAACAATTCCTGCCCTGTGCAGATTAAACCCTTCTGAAATTGCATCAGTAGCAATCAATACATCATAATCATTTACCTGAACTCGGTAGCCGGCATCAAAATTTTCTTTAATTATCCTTTTGTTTTTCTCACTTGCGTCTTGAGCAGAATACTTAAAAACCCTTAGAGTTTCTTTAAGGTTTTTGTATAAATGTCCAGCTGTATCCGCAAACTCAGTAAAAATAACTATTTTTCTATCAGGTTCTGATTTCAACTTTTCTAGTAAAATTTCTTTTAGGTGTTCGAGCTTAGGGTCTTTCGGAAATCCTTCTTCAAACCATTCCTCCCTAACTTCTTTAAGCATCTTAATATCACTATTAATATCCTCTATAAATTGTTTTCTAAGCTCCTTTTTATCTATGAGCCACAGGCCTTTTTCTATATGTTCTTTTAACTCCTCTTCAAGCGTGGCTTCTCTTAACTCTTCATCTAAATCTTCTCCGACAGATTCCTGAAGTATATCTACATCTGGTAGATTACCCTTTTTGTATATTGGAATCTTACCTAATTTATCATACCAATCGCGCATAAGTTCCGAATTACGAATTAATGAATCAAGGGTCTTCTGAAATGCATATACTGAACTCTCGAATCTACGGACCAATAAACGCTTCATAAACTTCGCTAAGTTTACTTGAGTTTGACGTAATAAATTCTCATCAACTCCCATTTCTTTTGCGATTCTATCCTTATATTTATCAAAATCCTTAATATAACTGGTCGGCTTGTACCTAGCTCCAATAAATCCTGCATTTTCATCTTCAGGGCATATAGTATCAAGAGTATCTATATAAATATCACTTAGATCCTCTAATTCATAATCAAGAATCTCAGGTGGATTAACTTTAGGAAATTGAATCTTTTGACGCTTTAAATCTTCTTTATATTCTTCTATGGCGTCTAAATCTAATCTGGACCGTCTAATCACCAAAGGCGACAATATGTCCCTGATCCCATTAGCTACCTCTTTTACGCGAGAGGCGATCACCTTGTTGCTTACTTTTTTGCCTTGCTGATCTTGTTTAATCTTTTGGAATTCCGAAACAAGTTTTTTAAATTGGAACGAAAGATTATCTACAGTCTGAATAGTCGATCTCGTGGGTATTTGAAATAATTTAACCATTGAAAATACGTCCTGAGGCCGATTGTTAAACGGGGTAGCTGATAGAAGCATTACTTTATTACGCTGACATAATTTATGTAAACTTGCGTAATCCCTAGTTAATTCGTTTCTATATTTATGGGCCTCATCAACAATGACGAGCTGCTCCTCCTCTTGAATATTTTCTTTTAACGCTTGCTCTATTTTACCAGAGCTGTAAACCTTGGCATTAAATTCAAAATCATAACGATAGTCATCCCATTGGGCTTTTAGGTGAGGAGGGACAATAACAATACTTTTTAGATTCAGATTGTGAGCAGCCGCAGAAGCAATAATACTCTTGCCTAAGCCTACTACGTCAGCAATAATTACGCCGTTGTGCCTCTTCAGCACATCCAAAGCGCGCTTTATTGCATCAATTTGATATTTGAGATTAATGTATCTACCCCTTGTAATCTCAGCGGGCAACCTTACAAAATCCCTATTATATTCGAGAAAATATTCTTCTAATACACGCACGTAAACTAAAAATGGTCTAGGAATTCTATCTAACCAAATATTATCTATTACATTGCTGAAAAAATCTTCAATATTTTCTTTATCAACTATCACTACAGAATTTTTCCACAAATCTTGAAAAATCTTATAAGCTTCACTGAAATTACGAGCATCTCTTGAAACAACATTTATCTCAAACCGCCCCTTGAAACCAGACCTAGTAAAGTTGCTAGATCCAGTAATAACTGTACCAGGATAATCTCCACCTTGACTAAACTTCTCTTGATTTTCAAATATGTAGAGCTTGGCGTGATTAGGCTGACGAGTCTTTCTAATCTCTAACGAGCCGTCCTTAATTTTATCTAAAAATATCTTAAAGGCTTCTTGTTTTACATGTGAATCGAAAAAATCTGTATCATTAAATAGCTTAACTAAAGACTTAAAATAACTATCTTTTATTTTACCGCCTGAAGTATTCACTTCTTGAATGATTTCAAATTCTCTGATTTTATTGGTAATGTCATGCTCTATCTCTAAACCTACTAATATCTTGATTTCTTTGTCTTTGACATTCTTGTAGACTTCTTCAAAGCCAGAGAAATAGAAATATCCAATTAAAAAATATAGATTTTTTGAGGAAGGCAAGATATTATTTACGACATCTGAAAGAAGCCTATCCTGATTTGTGATAAATTGAGTGCTCATTTATGCTCCCTATTTGAAATAGACCATTTATAGATTTCATCCTTACGAAACCTCCACTGTCCTCCAGCTTTAAAAGATGGAATTTTTCCAGTTCGTGCAAGGCGGCGGATTGTATATTGGTGGAGTTTTAGATATTTAGCTAGTTCTTCTACGGTGAGAGTTTCCACTTTTCAACTCCTGGGATAGTATAAAATGTGGCAAGATGTGATTTATTATACAACTCTGCGTCTGTTTTGACAACCAAAAAATACCTCTCTTTCCCCTTGCTATATCGCAAATTGTATGGCCCTATGTAACCTGAGGAAAATGTGCCAATGAAAGAGACGTTAGAAACCAAAATTGCGGATCTCAAAAAGAAGACCATTCCTAAGCTCCAAAAGAAATACGAAGAGCTATTTAATGGCCAAAAGGCGACTTCGGACAATAAAATCTACCTAATAAGAAGGATTGCCTACGGCCTGCAGGAGCTTAAATATGGCAGCTTATCGCAAAAAGCGGAAAATAGGCTTAGAGAACTTATAAAACTTTATGATCCTGTTAATAATAAGTCGATTAGACCGAAGATAAGCCTTGAAACGCAGGCAAGAAAGAAAAGCCTTGGAAGAGACCGACGCCTTCCTATTCCAGGAAGTGTTATCATCAAGAAATATAAAGGCAAAAATATCCAGGTCAAGGTGCTTGATAATGGCTTTGAATATAACGGGAAGATATATAAGCATCTTACCACCATAGCTGAAGAAATAACCGGAGTGCATTGGAACGGCTATAATTTTTTTAATTTATGAAAACCATAGAACCTAAAGAGAAACAGATTATTAATTGCGCTATTTATACGCGCAAATCGGTCAGCGATGGACTTGAGCGTGACTTTACTACCTTGGATGCCCAGCGCGAGTCCTGTGAAAGCTACATTGCCAGCCAGAAAAACGAAGGCTGGGTAGCTTCGCCAGAATACTACGATGACGGTGGATTCACCGGTGCCAATACAGACAGACCTGCACTTCAAAGGCTTCTTACTGACATCAAAGCCAATAAAATTAATTGCGTAGTAGTCTATAAGGTTGATCGCCTATCACGCTCACTTCTTGATTTTGCAGAGCTCCTGTCTGTATTTGAAAAACATGGTGCCACTTTCGTATCAGTAACACAGCACTTTAATACGCAAAACTCGATGGGCAGGCTTACGCTTAATATCCTCCTCTCTTTTGCGCAGTTTGAACGCGAAATAATCAGCGAAAGAACCCGCGACAAGATGGGCGCTGCTAAGAGAAAAGGCAAATGGATCGGAGGAAGACCATCTTTAGGCTATAGCATCGATAAGAAAAAACATAAGCTCGTAATTAACCCGAAGGAAGCCAAGCTTATACGCAAAATCTTTAACCTATATATTGAGAAGCGCTCACTTTTGTCAGTAACGATATCTATGAATGACCTTGGATACACAACTAAACAGCATACATCTGAAAAAGGCAGAAAATTCGGTGGGATTCAGTTTACAAGCAACGGTATTCAGCTAATCTTAAGAAATGTGCTTTACGCCGGCAAGGTTTCATACCAGGCCGAGTTATATCCGGGAGAACATGAAGCGATTATTTCGAAAGAAACCTTCCAGAAAGCACAAAGCATACTTGCAGAAAACAGGCCTGACTGGAAAATGACCAAAAAGACTAAACATGTAGGGTTGCTTACCGGACTCCTACGCTGTAAAGCTTGCAACTGCGCGATGTACTTCTCCTACAATATCAAAGCCAACAAATACAAGTATCACTACTACCTTTGTATGAGTGCCAGTAAGCGCGGCTACAAAACCTGTCCTACCCGCTTACTGAGCGCGCAGAAGATTGAACAGAAAATCATCGAATTGCTCAAAACCTTGACTCCTCTGCCGAAGCTCGACGAGAAAGTATGGGATACCTTTAGCTTGCAGGATAAAATTGCGATTATAAAAACAGTCCTTAAAGAGGCGAGTTTCGATGGTAACAAAGGCATACTTGAAATCGTTTTGCTAAAAGACAATAAGAAACGTCAATATAAGGTAGAACTCAAGGAACTCAAAAACCTGCCGGTTCCTCCTAATCAGATAAATATTAAGAACGAACCACTGCTACGACAAAGGTTAATCTTAGCGCATCAAATACAAGACGTAATCGCTAGCGACCGAGTGAAAGACTTAAAACAAATGGCTGAGTGGCTTAACTTAGGCGATGTTAAAATCTACTTAATCATGAACGCGCTAATGCTTGCGCCAAACATTCAAGAAGAAATCCTTCTTTCCGACAATAAGAACATCTCATTAATCCCCGAATACAAGATCAACAAAATCTGCCGAGAGTTAAATTGGGAAAAACAAAACGAAATGTGGCAGAAGCTGCTAAAAAACCCTACCGCGTAACGATAGAAAACCTCTCTCCCCGTATATAATGGCCTCGTGAAGCTCGAAAACCCCTCGAATATTGCCGATATTTTCATTATATAGAACGCATTATATAAGAGAGGATTATGCCTATTTTTGCAATAAAATGGCTTGATCCAGAGAGGCTTTATAAACAGCTTATGGTGCGGAAAAATTCGATATAGTGCCAATAAATATAATGCCCTAACTCTTTGACACAGCGCCAGATAGAAAAGGCTATTGACCGTATCCGATCAATAGCCTTGAAACTCTCCCATTATGCTAAGAGAATGAAATTACTGGGGTACCTGAAGGGAGTTATACTCAGCGAGGGAAAACTCTCTGCTTGGTTTAGGCCTTATACCGTCAAAAAGAGCTAATTTGATTATCTCAAATAGGATTCCCCCTATTGGACGATTTTCGCAACTGGTTGGACTCAGAAAAAAACAACATCCATAATCCGAGTCTCAAGTAATTGTTAATATAAACTTAACTAAGCTCAATGTAACACTTTGAAAGACTGAACTATCTTCGCCATTGTCTCAAGCAATTCCTCATCTGGGGGGTCGCGTGTAATCCGGATAAATTGCACAGAACTAAAAGGGCCTTTTAGGAAGCGGATTACCCCATATATCTGCCGAAGACTACTGACCAGTCCAGACTCAAACACGGCTTCTTTATGAAAAATAATCGTATCGCCCAATACGTTACAAGTAATTACCTTAGGATTTAGGTTTCCGTGAGAGTCCAATCCAATTATTACTTGTTTCTGTTCAGGGGTAACATTATTTAAAACAGAGTCATCGATTGAGATATGTTTTGATTTCGATAATTCGCTACAAAAGTTTGAAATTGTAAGATTTTCTGCTTGGCTACGCAATCTCTCTTGAATAGCAATAGGAAACATATCTATAAATCCACCAACTGCTATAGGGTCATATAATCCACCTAAGGCCTGCATGCCTACCCATACCCTGCCAGATCTAAGTTCGAGGTCGCCGCCTAATATAATCTTACCATTACACAATCCATGAGAGAATTCAGGAAATAAAATCATCTCCCCTGAATCACCATCAGGCATATCTGTCCTTATGTCCTTTCTCGGAATGCCGAAACTTACAGGATATGAAAACTCAAAACGATTTGAAGCATCGCGGTAAACACTCCATTCTTCATTTAATGCAGCACCTGAAACTAAAGGCTCTGTTAGAAAACACGCAAATCCAACAAAAACAATAATAAGAAGCGCAATAACAGTATCAATAAATATTCTCCTCTTCATCTCTTCTCCTTTTGATATTCAACTAAAACAAAAACCCACTGCAATATATTATATCACTGTGAGTTAGGATAGCAACTCCCCCTAAGAGATTCGAACTAATTTACGGCAACTTGAGCAAGCCTCTCTTGTTTATTTTCCCTCGCGTTTAGTTTATGGCTTATTTTTAAAGATAAAAACTCTATTATATCAACGAATATAGCATAAACTAGCGTCCATAAACTAAGAGAGGAATTGGCCAAATATGCGGATATTCTGGCTGATTTAGAGAGGCCTAGTAAGCAGAGAGTAAAAAAGATAACTGCGGCAATGATAAGGAATAAGCAATGCCCTAACTGTCGCAAACCCTAGGAGATAAAGCGCCCCGGCGATCGATATCCGCCGGTGCGTTAATGTAAATCATTGTGCTACAATGAGTTATGAAGCTGGGGTACCTGAAGGGAGTTATACTCAGCGAGGAAAAACTCTCCCCTATTGGACGACATTCGCAACTTTTTGGATGAGTTTAGGGGCTGGTGCATTACGGACGAAGAGGAGATGATTTTACATCTCAAAACCTAATACTACCATCTTCATTTATTTCTTAAGTATCATTTTAATAGCTTGCTCAAGCGCTGGGTTGAAACGCTCAGGTGCTTTAAGCATCAGAAAATGATCCAGTCCGTCCAACTCGATTAATTCAAAGTCCTTTATGTGCCGTCTGTTCGCTTCGACATCTGTTGGCCAAAGGTCGGCGTTCACAGCTATAACTGGAATGTCCAATTCATCAAACAACTTGGCCACATCACCTACCAGATACTCGCCTAATGACTCGTTTATTGCACTGAGCGCAACCTTGGGATTAGCCAAAGACATATCAGAGATCACCCATTCATTGACCGGCGAGTTGTCAGAACGCAACATACCTATAACGAAATCTCTGACACCCTGTTTGAAATCTTCTTTGAATGGTGCAGTCATCTCCCTGAACTGTTCTTCCCCCAGAGGATACTCCACGTTCTGAAGGTCATCAACCGCGACCAATCCAATAGCTTTCTCTGGCATCAAGCGGGCCGCCTTTGCGATTACAAGGGCACCCATGGAATGACCGATCAAGATTACCTTCTCTGCTCCGATACTCTCGACGACAGCCTTAACATCATGACCAAAAGCTTCCATAGTGTAGTTTTCACGTTCGCTCCCAGAACGACCATGCCCAGCCAGATCAATCAGAACCATGTGATACTTCTTCTTGAAATACTCAACCTGTTCTCTCCAGTAGCTCGCGTCACAACTCCATCCGTGGACGAATACGAGTGTCGGATCCTCTTGCCCATGCTCGCAATAATTGATCGCTGTGCCGTCAGTAGAGATCGCTATTTTGACTGTCTCAACATTCTGCTGAGGATCGATCTGCGCAAGGACAGGCGAAAGCCCGAGCCCACCCAGCAAGAGCATTATTAAAAGTGATAACCTAAAAATTCTGTGTTGCTTCACATTTCTTTCCTTTTTATAATTTATTTATCCAACAAAAAACCTCTGCAACACATTGTATCACAGAGGTTTGGAAAGTCAAACTCCCCCTATTGGACGACTTTCGCAACTTTTTACGGTCAGAAGAGGCTGGAAAGCTGTCAAAAGAGCTGGTTTTTATTGGCTAAGCTGCTCCTTTACATTGGGGCACAAGTTGGGCACAATTGTTTATTTACTCTTACCTCTAATTTTTATTCCTTTGATTCTCAGTTCATCCGTTCTCTTCTTGGAACATTCCATACAAAAGAATACAGGTTCCGAATTTCTCTTATCATAATTGGGAGCCAATACTAATCTCCATAGGCTTGTTTCTTTACCGCAATTATCACAACTCCCACTTTCTTTAAAATGCCACATCTCTACGGCTTTAGAAGTAAAGATAAATCTATCCACCCAAAAGAATATGCTACCACCAATCAAATTAGCTACTACAGTTTGCCATAATCCTGCACCTAAATTTCTTAAGACTAACCAAAGTATAGGAGTGCTTAGTTGCCATCTTACTAAATAGAGTATAAATCTCTTCATATCTCCCTCCTAAACTGCTCCTTTACTTTGGGGGCGGGTTCCACGGTTATGACTACATTTCCCTTTTTGTGCCCTTTTTCAACATACCTGTGACTTCTAGATCCATTTAATCCTGGGTTCTTTTTTATTCGGCCGTATAGTATCCGGTGCACTGGAATAGCTTTTTGGATAGCCAAGCACGATAGGCCCGAAGATTCGTTCATCCTCCGTTAGCTCAAGGGCTTCTACGATATCAGCATCGTCTGTGACCATTGCGCCGAATCCCACATAACAGCTTCCCAGACCAAAAGAGGTTGCGGCAATCATGATGTTTTCACAGGCAAGCGCGCAACTTATATCAGATCCCGCTGGGCCTATGACAAAGAGGATGACAGGTGCAGAATAATAAACCATATCTTTGGGTTCGCCTATCTCCTTGTAGAACTTCATTACCTGCTTGTGCATTTCAGGCACAGTCTCCTTCATGCCTTCGATGAACCTTGACCTGATAGGTTCGGTAGCCTGAACTAGTTTTTGCTTAAACTCTGAATCTTCCACAACAACAAACCGCCAAGGCTGAATAAGGTCTTCAGGCTTCCCATGCTTCTCCGACATAAAAGGTGCCTGATTGCCAGCCTCGATGATCGTACTGATGACATTTCTCGCAATTGGTTTTGGCTCATAAGACCTGACAGACAACCTCTTGTTTATGGCTTCAATTACGGGGTTTATTACCTTGTTTTTTTCTGATGACATATAACACCTCGCATTTGTTCTCTTTATCTAACTTTCGTTAATTGCAATTCTCTTTATAGTGCTATATTCTACCTCAAACAAAAACCCTCCGCAAGTTTTTAATTTGCAGAGGGCTAGTGGAATTTTCTCCCCTTAAGAGATTCGAACTAATTTACGACAACTTGAGCAAACCTCTCTTGTTTATTTTTCCGCGAGTTTAGTTTATGCTCATTTTGAAAAATAAAATCTTAAGAAAATCGACGAATATCGCATAAACTAGCGCCCATAAACTAAGAGAGGAATTGGGCAAATATGCGGATATTCTGGCTGATTTAGAGAGGCCTACTACACAGAGAGTGGAAATGATTATTTTACCTACGAGAACAAACTGCTAACGCCCTAACCATCGTAAACCCTAGGAGATAAAGCGCCCCGGCGATCGATGTCCGTCGGGGCGTTGATGTAAATCATTGCGCTGCAATGAGTTATGAAGCTGGGGTACCTGAGGGAGTTATACTCAGCGAGGAAAAACTCTCCCCTATTGGACGACATTCGCAACTTTTTGGAGGAGTTTAAGGAGTGGTGTTTAAGCGAAGAAACCGAAAAGTTATTAGATAATGCGACTATCTTTAGTGCTAAAAAGTAAATGGAAGGTTTAACACGCCTATAAAACTACTGACTAATTGAACAGGTTCCACCTCCTAATTTAGCTTTATACATTTTCTTATTATAGGGCAATTTCATCAGTATCATACCCATAAGACAATTGTTTGTCAATCCAGCAAAAATAAGTCCACAACAAACCCAGACTGCAATCCAAATAAAAGCATTATTCACAAACTGAGCCATTATTATTCCAAACAATACCAATACCCCAGCAATTATTCTGACTTGCCGCTCTAATGAAATACCACCTTCTCCCTTTACAACAGGAAGCCTTTCCTTCTGCCAACGTGTCATTCCCCCTGACATCACCTTTACCGAACGAATACCTGACTGCAGTAACATATCCGCTGCCATGGGAGAACGATTCCCTGTGTGGCACAAAACTATATATGCCTGAGCAGATTCACTCAAATCCTTTATTTTAGAACTAATCATATCTATTGGAACATTCATAGAGTGATTGATATGGACTTCATTATATTCTAAAGCTGAGCGCACATCTAATAATTTAACATTTGAGTCCTTAGCTATAATCTCCTGTGCAACTTTGGGTGCAATTATCTCTAAAGTTTTAGCTTGGCCTTTTTGATTTACCCGAATAATGTTATCAATATTAAAAGGTTTGGGTAGCTTTTTAGAACGGGCATTCTGAATAAATGCATCTTTACTACTCTCCTTCATAAAAGGATTTGTTGTCTTTTCTTTAACTATTGTAGAAGACTTTCTTCCGTTATAATCATGAGCAGGAAATACTATTGTTTCATTCGGAAGGTTCTTTAGTCTTTGTAAAGTATCAAACATAGATTCGTGAGAACCATTTTGGAAATCTGTCCTACCTACGCTTCCTATCAAAAGCACATCAGCTGTAAACACCATACCTTCCCCATGAATACTGATAGTATCGTCAGTATGCCCTGGTGCATACAAGACTTTAAAATGTTTTTGACCAAGGACAACCTCATCGCCATCTTTAAGTCTTTTATCTGCTACTTCTGATATGGCCTTTTCATGCATCAATACAGACGCATTAAACTTATCTTTTAGTATCGCAGCTAAAGAGAAATGGTCCGCATGAGTATGCGTATCAACTACAAACTTAAGCCTAAGTTTATTCTTATCCAAGTATTTCTTATATTCCTCTAATAAACTTATATGCGGGTCGACAATTAAAGCTTGTGAATTTGAACTCAAAATATAAGAGTAACAACTTCCAGCAGCAAATTGTTTTGACTTAAAATCTGTCGCCATAAAATTTCCTCCTTTACTCAAAATAAATAAACTATATTTTCTTCATCGATATTATTATACGCAAATAATAACCCCTTGCAACTTATTTTGTTACAAGGGGCTATAAGTAGTGGCTCCCCCTTAAGAGATTGGAACTAATTTACAACAACTTGAGCAAACCTCTCTTGTTTATTTTTCCGCGAGTTTAGTTTATGCTCATTTTGAAAAATAAAATCTTAAGAAAATCGACGAATATCGCATAAACTAGCCAACATAAACTAAGAGAGGAATTGGCCAAATATGCGGATATTCTCGCTGATTTAGAGAGGCCTACTACACGGAGAGTGGAAATGAGTATTTTACTGACGGGTACAAACTTCTAACGCCCTAACCATCGTAAACCCTAGGAGATAAAGCGCCCCGGTAATCAATGTCTGTCGGGTTATTGATGTAACTCATTGTTTCACAATGAGTTATGAAGCTGGGGTGGGTGACGGGATTTGAACCCGCGACCACTTGAACCACAATCAAGTGCTCTATCCAGCTGAGCTACACCCACCATTTATCTTATTTGCCGAATATATCAATTATATCCTTAAGGCCCTCTGTTTTAAGAAGTTCTTTCCCTTTCTCTTTTCCCCAATCTTTTATATCCTTACCTATCTCTTCTACGCTGGAGGTGATCTCTTCCTGGGGTTTGGATAAGATATTTTTTGCTGCGGCCTTAAGGAGACTTGCCCCAAAATCAACCTTATCAAATCTAGGATTATCCAATTTAGTATGGATAACAAAATCTAATTCAATCTTACCTTCGGGGTTTGAGAATATATCAAGCAGCTCGGAAAAAACTAAAATATCTTTATGATTTTTACCTTCTGCCCCAGACTCTTCTTGAGTCTTGATTCCAGATAATAGCAGATGACAATCAATCTTAAGATCATTATCCTCTGCGTTCATTTTTGCCTGAAAATCTAATGTAGCCCCTGAAATGTTCTTACCTAATAAGCGATTATAAATCGGCAAAATGTCGTCAGTATAAAAATCTTTAATTTCCAAATTGCCCTGCATGTCTTTCTTGAAAAAATCTATCCAGCCTTCCGAAGCAAAATTTTTACCGTTCTTTGCCTTCTCACCAAGTTGGGCAGAAACATCAAAATTAAATATCGGCTTCAAATCTATTGATCTCTTATGTACTTTAACATCTAAGTCGTAAATATTGAGACGGTAATCATCTTGCGAGCTATCAATAAAAAAAACATGTCCATCGCGTATATCTAAGCCTAAAATAATGGGTAATTGTTTTGGGCTGGCAGTACCTGCTTGTCGCTTAAAAGGGATCTTTAAGGAGCCATCATTTTCTCTCCTTAAAACTAATTGCGGCTTATCAATGGTAATGTTGTTTAGTATTACTTTGCCGCTGAATAAGCCTAAAGGATTTAGTTTAAGCTTTAAACTAGTTTTTAAGAAGTCTTTTATTTCTAAATTTTCAATCTTAATTGTATCAGGAAAACCCAAAGAGATATTTTCTAAGCTTACTGGGGCATCAATTGTCTTTGACAACTGCTGTTCGATTATCTCCCTGCCGCGAATACTTAAGATTAAATAAGAAGAAACAAGAAGCAGGACGAAGATTATCAGAAAAATTACCAGAATCTTAACTATTATTCTCATTTTTCTAAAATATGGTGCGCCCGGCCCGAATCGAACGGGCAACCCTCTGCTTAGCATCCAGCATCAAGTTTCCTTGACCACTCTTTTCGAGCTTGCTGGCCGGACTTTATCTTAGGCATCTCAGCCTCGCCGTGTAAAGTCTCTACACTTTCCCCATTACTTAAGGATAGCTCGGTATTACCCCAAAAAAAATAGGGTATCTACCGAATTAGCGACGTCCACTCCACAGGTTCATTTCCCTATGAAGGCTCCCATGTTTATCCCGCGCTTACGCTCGGGGTCACTTGAAAGGCAGATGCTCTATCCTATTGAGCTACGGGCGCCCACAGTTTAAAGAACTTATTTATTAGAGGTCAGCTATTGAATCAGTTTTCCAACCATCTAATAAATAACATTATATTCTAATCGGGGCGACAGGACTTGAACCTGTGACTTCCTGCTCCCAAAGCAGGCGCTCTAGCCAAACTGAGCCACGCCCCGTAAGGCCATTATTATAACATGCAATTTTTTTCTTTTCAACTTATTAGAAAAGGCTTGCTTTAGCCTGATTGATTAGTTATAATTTGTTGGAATTACATTTAATCCTTTTATTTCTACGCACTTATGAAAAAAGTTCTAATTATCTCTCTCCTTGTAAGTCTAGTTATATTTACCCTCCTTATTCTAGGCTACTTCTACTTAAAAGATACTTATGTTCCTAAGACCTTAAAAGTTCTCATCGAAGATTCAGTCATAAAACACACTAATCTTAAAATAAGAATCAAGAGTATCTCCTATGAAATATTAAAAGGGGTTGTTATAGAAGATATCTCTTTATTTGAAGAAGGCCAGGAACCAAAAGATGGACCTATTACCGTAGAGCAAGTCCGCTTCAATATAATGCTTTTCCCCTCACTAGAAGGAAAACGCATAATTATCCCCACCTTATACATTAACGGACCATCTATCAAGCTCCAAAGAGGCGATAAAGAAACTTGGAACATACAGGAATTCCTAAAGAAAGGGACGACTGAGGGTAAATCTAAACTGCCGCTTGTATTGTCAAAAATTAAGGTTATATCCGGTAAGGTCTTCGTTCAAGATAATGCTATTACACCTAGTATAAACAAAGAATTTAGAAACTTCAACCTCGATATAAATCCTGGCAATCTAGAGAATATCGTCTTTAGATTAAGCTCAGATGTTGGAAGTAATTTAACTAGCGAAGGCAGAATCTTTGCTGAAGGAGAAATAAATCTCAAAGAGCAAGCAATTACAATCAAAACTGAGACAAAGGATATCGAGCTGGCAGATATCTGGCGATATTTCAATATGCCTAACACAAATATCAAAAGTTTTAACCTGGAAAACATGAAAGCAAATCTAGATTACTCCCTCTCCAGTAAAACTCTCACTATTTCAAGCGATGCACAAATAGAAAATTTTGATGTTGATAGCCTTGATATATCCTCTAGGGGAAAACTAAAGCTATCTTTAAACTCCTCAATAGAATCAGCGTTTGAAAATCCAAATATTTCATCTTTATCCGGAGATGTCGAGTTCCGAGATACAGAAATAAATGGCTTAAAATTCCTTAATTCCCTGAAGAAGATTAGGGCAAAATTTAGCATCAAAGATAATTATGCATCATTAGAAGAATTTGAAGGTCTCTGGCAGGAAAATAAGCTAAAGGCAACAGCAAAAATTCCTTTAATGCCGCTTCAGAAGAATGCTGGAGCCTCACCTTTAACATTGGACGTCTATTCTGAAAAATTAGATACAGAAGAATTAAGTATTTTTCTTCCCGAGGAAACCTTAAAAACAATAGAGGAAATTTCCGGAAAACTAAACCTGAGGGCTCATCTGGAAGCAACAATGGGGCAACCTGCTAAACTTGAGAATAAAAAATTTACTGTTAATGCAGAGCTGTTTGATCTGAATTTAAAACTAAGGGCTTTAAAAAACGAAATCTCAAATATAAATGGGAGTCTTATCCTGAATGAAACAGCCCTGAATTGGAAGGATATTAACTTTTCTATTTACAATCAGGATTTTAATACCTCAGGGGTTGTTGAAGACTTCAATGCGCCGAAACTAAAATTTAATGTGTCTTCGCCGCTTCTAAATCTACGCACGCAAGTCTCCTTAAACAAAGAAAATGCAGAAATCGAAAACTTAAGTATAAGCTCTTTTGACTCAACCTTAATTGCAGACGGTGTTGTGTATTTTAGCGAAGGAGAGGAATCGAGAATTAGTTTAAATACGAAAATAAAATTAGAGACCTCCAACCTCATACACTGGCTACCACAATTCGAGGAAACGCTGAAACAACTTGGGCCAAAAGGAAATATTAATCTAGAGACACAAATTCAAGGCCCCCTTCTTAGCTTTACGGACTGGGCCTTAACTTTAAATGCTGAATCCGAATCACTAAAGGTTGCTAGACTTAACCTAGATAAGTTACAACTGAGCTATAAACAAACAAATAACATAATAAAGAAGCTTTCATTTTTTGGTAATCTCTATGGAGGGAACTTTAAACTTAAAGGTAAAGGCGAAATTCTACCTGAGACCTTCCAGTTAGATTTGGACGTTGATATCCAAAATGTTGATCTTGCAAAACTAAAAAGCGATACGGCCTTTAAAGATAAAGATATCAGCGGCATACTTTCAGCCAAAGCTATACTAAATGCAAAAAGGCCAATAATTGAAACCTTATCCGGTGAGGGTGAACTTAATATAAAAGAAGGCAAGATCTGGGAGTTAAAATTACTTAAAGGCCTAGGGGAGATTTTGCTACTTCCGGAGTTTTCCCGCATTAATTTTAATGAGGGTGAGGCCACATTCAGGATTGCTGATAAGCGTATCTCTACGCAAGATTTAACTCTTGCAAGTCCGCAAATGAATCTAGCTGCAGAAGGCTGGTTAGGTTTTGATGGAATGCTTAATTTTGACGTCTATTGTGAATTCAGCGAAGAATATATTGAACACTCGGCAGATCTAAGAAAACTAATAACGAATATTTTTGCCGAAATAAACAAATATCTTGTTGTGAAAGTAAGTGGCAGTTTAAAACAACCCGAATATAAGATTATGCCGAAAAAACTCCAACTAGATATCTTAAAACCTTTTAAGGATATCTTCGGCCTTCCTTAAAAATGCTTTTAATTTTCTGATTGCCTTTCTGCGATGACTCATCGTGTGTTTTACCTTTAGGCCAAGCTGAGCAAATGTCTTATTACGATGAGGAATTATAAATACAGGGTCATAACCAAAACCAGATGAACCCCTCTTCTTAAACCCAATAAGGCCATGACACCTACCTTCGAAGCTTGCCAATATCTTTCCTTTATAGGCTAAGGCAATAGCGCATACATAGTGCGCCTTTCTCTCCGAAAGTGGCAAACAGTCTAGTTTTCTTAATAATTTATTATTGTTGTCTTCGTCAGACTTATGTAATCCTGCAAAGCGCGAGGAATAAATCCCGGGAGCCCCACCCAGGGCATTAACGCATAGACCAGAATCTTCACCCAATGTCAGCCTAGAGGTTAAACGAGAAATCTGACGTGCTTTTTTCTCGGCATTCTCCTTAAAGCTTTTTCCCGTCTCTTTAACCTTGGGAAGATTCGCAAAATCTGCCAAAGAGCTAAGTCTAAAGCGACTAGGCTTAAGCAATTGCTTTATCTCTCTAAACTTTTTCCTGTTGCGCGTTGCTACTAGTAACTCCAACTTAGATAACATTAGCTAAGGTCTTCTTCTGAATCTGGATTATCTCATCAATGCCTTCTTTAGCAAGCTGCAAAAAGGCATCTATTTCTTTGCGGCTGAAGGATGAATTCTCACCAGTTGCCTGCACTTCAACAAATTCACCACTTCCGGTCATAACTACGTTCATGTCTACATCTGCCTTCGAGTCCTCTTCATAGCTTAAATCCAACAATATATCGCTGCCAATCTTGCCCACGCTCGTTGCTGCTAAATAATCCTTTATTGGTAATTTGCGAAATACGCCCTGTCTTTTCAGGCCATCTAAGGCATCAACTAAAGCAACAAAAGCACCGCTAATGGCTGCGGTTCGCGTACCGCCATCAGCCTGTATTACATCGCAATCAATGCGTAACGTCCTCTCTCCCAGCCTATTCATATCTATGACAGCTCGTAAAGATCTACCGATGAGCCTCTGAATCTCGTAAGTCCGGCCCGACATTTTATCTCGGCTCAAACGCACGTTACAAGAACGCGGTAACATGCCGTATTCGGCTGTGACCCAACCCGTACCTGTATCTCTTAAAAAAGGCGGAACAGTATTATCAACACTTACAGTACAGACTAGACGTGTATTTCCTAGTTCAATAAGACAAGAGCCTTCAGCATATTTTGAATAATTACGCTGAATTGTAATCTTTCTTAAATTTTTCAACCCACGATTATTTTCTCTTAACATTGTAATTCCTTCCTATCGTATATATCTTTTCCATGACTATTTATGCCCACAATCACCGGAAAATCGCACACCTTAAGTTTAAATATTGCCTCTGACTTCAAATCAGAAAAAGCCACTACCTTTGCATTTCTTACCTTTTTAGCTAATAACGCACCACATCCTGATGGCGCAAGCAGATACACACCATTAGTCTTTTTAAGGCCTCTACGAACTTCCTCTGAGCGTCTACCTTTGCCGATTACAGCCTTCAATCCTGATTTCAAAAGCGGTAGAGTCAATTTATCCATCCTGCTACTCGTTGTCGGACCACAGGCACCAAGCGCAAATTTTCCTTTGCCTGGATTAGGTCCACAATAATAAATAACCGAGGTTTTCAAATCAATAGGCAATTTCTTTCTCTTCTTTAATAATGCCACTAATCTTTTGTGCGCCTGGTCTCTTGCAGTATAAATAATACCGCTCAGAGACAATTCTTCTCCTGCCTCAAGATGAGTCAGCGTTTTACTATCAAAAGGTAGCGTAATCTTTTTCATAATTTATAAAATTTTCCTGGCGCTTCTTAAGGCATGACAGCTGACATTAACCGCAACCGGCAAGCCCGCAATATGAGTAGGTGCTGTTTCTATATTAACTCCTAGTGCAGTCGTATTACCTCCCAAGCCAAAAGCGCCAATTCCGCTGCGGTTTATCTTATCTAAGAGCTTTTTTTCTAACCTAGATAGGAATTTATCTTGATTTTTCTTATTGATGGGCCGCAAAAGTGCATGTTTTGCCAGGCGCGCTGCTTCATCAGCAGTACCTCCAATACCTACGCCTAAAACATAGGGTGGGCAGGCATCAGGACCTGCGCGTTTAGTTACGTCTATAATCCAATCAATAATATTTTCTATATCGGTTGTGGGATTAAACATAAAACAAGCAGCTTTATTTTCACAGCCAAATCCTTTAGGTAATACTGCCAGGCCCATGCGCTTTCCCTTCAGGATTCGCACATTGACTAACGCAGGCACAAAATCAGTTTTAATACTCTGCCTTAAAGGGTCTAAAATAACAGATTGACGCAGACGCGCTTTTCTATAGCCATCGCTGATTCCAGCCTGGACTGCGTTATTAAGGTTCCCCCTAACGTGGACTTGATCTCCCAAATCTATGAAGACTACAGGCAGGCCTGTATCCTGACAGATTGCAAGATGTTCTTTTTTAGCAATCCTGGCATTGTCAATAATATAGCCTAAAGCGCAACGCGCTTCTTTCTTTCTCTCAGATTTAAATCTTTTTTTGAGAGCGTCTAATACATCGGGCCGCAAATTTATATTTGCCTTTATTGCTAAATCACTAACAGCTTCTTTAATCTTCCTACTATCAATAATTCTCACGGCTTATACTCCCGTTTAACAGTTGTAGTAATCCCGCCCCGGGCATTAAAAACCATGATAATCGTCATCTCTTTTGGTCGACAGGCTGCTAATAAATCGTCAAAAATCTTATTTATCACATGCTCATGAAATATACCAATCTGGCGAAAAAATGTCAAATACATCTTAAACGATTTCAATTCCAGACAGAATTTATCCGGCTTGTATTCGATAGTTATGGTGGCAAAATCAGGCAAACCAGTCTTAGGGCAAATACAGGTAAATTCGCTGGTTTCTATTTTTACAGTGTAATCTTTATCAGGATATTTATTTTTCCAAACTTCAATATTGGGGGTTTGAAGAAGCCTTATTTCTTTCTGTCGGCCTTCATAAGAAGACTTCAAGGACTTTTTTATTTTCTTCCCTCTCATCTAATCACCTTAATCCTACTAATCTATGCACCTGGGGTATTATACGTACATTTTCTAGATGTTCGCAAGCAAAGGCGCGATAAGTCTCTATTTTCTGAAACAGATTATGACTTAACTGATTTGTATCCGGCTGCAAAACAAAAAGGATTCCTCTATCTACGCCTTTAATAATTTCAACCGCTGTCTTTAAATCTGAAATAAGGGTTGAATCCGTAATTACTGCCTTAACAAACACCTCTTTCTTTCTAGCAGCTTTTAAAAACTGCTCATGTTCTCTAAAATAACTTTTTTGACCTGTACTGGAAGGTAATTTAAAATCCATAGAGATAATATTAATAAAATCTATCACTGAGATAAGTTCATCAGTCTTAGTCCCGTTGGTTTCTAAATAGATCTTGAAGCTTTCTTTCTTTAACCTTGGCAGAAGTTCTTGTAAAAATATTACCTGTAACAAGGGTTCGCCGCCAGTAATGCTTAAGAAATCACAATGAGGCTTAGACATTATTTCCTCTAATATCTCAGATGTAGAATATTGTAAAAAGTGATAATTTTCGGTATCACAGAAGCGACAGGATAAATTACACCCATAAAATCTAATGAATGTCTGGCGGCTTCCTAAATAAGGGCCTTCGCCTTGAACACTTGTAAAGATTTCGCTGATTTTAGCAATAATATCGTCTTTCATTTTTAACTCTTGCTAGAGGGATCATTCAGCTTGGCTTCTTGAAAACCTTTCTTGCGCAAGAGGCAACTTTCACAGCTTGCACAAGGTACCTTCCCGCCCTCATAACAAGACCATGTCAAGGCATATGGGACACCAAGTTTGGCACCTAATTTTATAATCTCTTTTTTCGTTTTATTAATTAAAGGCGTTAATATCCTTAATGCCTTTCCTTCAACGCCTGCTTTTGTGCCAATTTTTATTACCTTTCTTAATTGTGAGTAAAATCGCGGCCGGCAATCAGGATATCCAGAGAAATCCACTGCATTTGCACCAATAAAAATAGTATCTGCTCTCATGCTCTCGGCATAAGAGGCAGCAATGCTTAGAAATATTAGATTTCTTGCCGGGACATAAGTAGAAGGAATGCCGCTTCTTTCCTTGCGCGCTTTTGGAATATTAATATTTCTATTTAAAAGACTTGAACCCAATGACGGCAAAGATAGCTTAATAATATGATAATCACAACCAGCTACTTTTGCCAATGTCTTGGCGCAATTAATTTCCTTTTTATGTCTTTGGCCGTAGTCAAATATAAGGGCGCTAATTCGATATCCTTTACTCTTAGCAAGAAAAAGTGTAGTTGCTGAATCAAGGCCACCCGATAAAAGAACAATTGCCTTCTGTTTCTTATTCCTGATAAGAGGCTTCATTACTTTCAGTTTCCCAGACAGTTACCTTTATGAGCTTCCTTGTGCGCTTATTAATCTTGGCCTTTAATTTATTAAAAATGAATTTTGCTATATTTTCTGAAGTAGGATTCACTCGTCCAAAATAGGGCAATTTATTTAAATGAGAGTGGTCAAGAACTTTTAATGTCTTCTTGAGCACCTCCTTAACATAATGAAAATCATAAACCATACCTGTCTTATCAAGGCTATTTGCCCCTAAGGTAATCTTTACTTTAAAATTATGGCCATGTATATTCTCACACTTACCCTGATATTGCCTTAGGTTGTGAGCAGCGCTAAAATAATCAATAACAGAAATCTCAAATTTCATCGATTTGCAATCGCCACCTTATTTATCTGATTTTTTAAAAATTTTCTGCCAAGAATTTTAAATCTGGCTGGTTCATCACTTACAAAAAATATTGGCCTTGGTCGCTTACGTGCTAGAGGCGCAGCTAACTTAAGCCTTATTAACATCTCCTTTACCTCCAAGGCAATGGGTAAACCTGAATCAATAAGAATGACATCCTTGTCAAAAAAATTAGCAATCACTTCCTTTAACAGTGGATAATGAGTGCAACCTAAAATTAATGTATCTATTTTTCTTTCTTTAAAGTCTTTTAAATACATACTGGCAATTTTAGAAATGGCACTATTATTCAAACATCCTTCCTCAACAAAAGGGACAAAAAGCGAGCAGGCCTTGCTATACACCTTCATCTTGCGGTTTAAGCGATGTATCTTCTTTTCGTAAACCTTACTTTCAATTGTTGCGCGTGTACCAATCACACCAATGCGCCCAGACCTTGTTAGTCTTAGGGCCTGCTCAACCGCAGGATCAATAACGCCGATTATCGGAATATGAAAATGTTTCTTTAGCGCAGAAAGGGCTAAACTAGAAGATGTATTACAAGCAACAACAATTAACTTTACCTTCTTTTTAAGAAGAAAAAGGGCATTCTCAAGAGAAAATGTGACAATTGCCTTTTTTGACTTTGTACCATAAGGAACACGGGCTGTGTCGCCAAAATAAACTATGCGTTCATTTGGCAAATTTTTTAACAATTCCCGCACAACAGTCAGACCACCTACTCCTGAATCAAAAACTCCTATGGGTCGTTTATCCATAATTTACCTTTAGAAAAGCCTATCAATAATTAATGTCTTAAAACTTACAGGGACTAAAAGCCTTGAATCTCTCATTATTACTGGCTTTCCAAGATCTATGGGCTTATCATCCAAAAGGGCTAGCTCACTTTCTAGCCTGATCTTTACCAGATGCGCTCTTCTCTTAAGCGTTGCCACCTCTGTTAGATAATCCCAGGACCAACTAATGTTATTTAACTCACAAAGCGTTTCAAGCGCATAATAACCTGCATCTTGGAAATTATAAATCTTATTCGGCTCTTTCACGGATACTCTTGCACAACCAGATAGAAAAACAAGAAGCAACGCGCAAGAAACCGAAAACAGGAAATATTTATTTATTTTATTCATATCTTCCGAATTAAATGGGGCTCTTGTCTGGATTTGTCCCTAAATGCGGCAATTAGTGCTTTTAAGTTTTTTTCAATACTTGAAAAATCACGCTTGCTAAGCCAATCCTTCCTGAATAAACTACTCCCAAAGGCAACTGCAGATGCACCACTGGAAAAAAATGATTGAATGTTTTCAGGGCCAACACCGCCGCATGCAAGAAGTTCAATTTGCGGCAAGGGTCCTTTTAATTCTTTGATGTAAGCTGGTCCGAAAAGTTTAGCTGGAAATATCTTAACCATAGTAGCCCCAGCATTCCAGGCATTATATATCTCCTGTGGAGTCAATGCTCCTGGAAATACAGGAATCTTATTTTTTGTACAATACTCGCAAACAGCCGCTACTAACGTAGGCATAACAATAAACGTTGCCCCAGAATCCAATGCCTTATGTAAGTCATGCATTGTCAAGACTGTACCTGCCCCTATTATTAGACGCTCTTTCGCTGTATCTTTTAAAAGCTTAATCAATTCTGCTGCATCAGGGCTATTCATGGCTATCTCTATGGTCTTTAAGCCTGCTGATATAACTGTTTCAGCAAGAGGCTGTATAATACCTGCCTTAACACCTCTTAATATACCCATAATCGGCAGCTCTTTGAATCTATCTATATCCATATTATTCTAAACCTATGCTAAGAAGGCTCTCGTAAAATTCACGATAATCTTCCTTCTTATCAGTCTTTCGTAATGCCATAGCAGCCTTAGGATGCTCATTCATCATTCCTGAAATCGCATAAGGAATTATGTAGCCCCATTCAATTTTTTCTCTTAACGGGATAAACTCATCTGAAATCAAATCTAAAATTGGGCGTATATCAAATTTCGGGTTTTTCAAGAAGCCTATCAAGAGTTCCAAAGGACAATTTCCTGCTGCCCGACCTATTCCATAAACTGTGCCGTCTAGATAGTTTGCATCGTGAATAATTGCCTCGATTGTATTACCAAATGCCAGCTGTTGGTGATTATGACCATGAAAGCCTATTTCCTTTGACTTGATAATTCCTTTAGCGCGTTTTACTAACTCCTCAACGGTCTCCTGATAGAGATGACCAAAACTATCTACAATATAGACTACTTTAACATTGCTCTCTTTTTCAATCTGGCGAAACGCTCCATCTAACTCTGCTCCTTGATCCCGCGAAATAGCCATGATATTAATCGTTGTCTCGTAACCCTTCTTTTCGAAATGATTTACCATAAATATAGCCTTATCCACATCTTTAACATAGGCAGCAGTCCGTATCATATCCACTGGGCTTTCAGAAGCTGGTCTTATGTCTTGGATGTTAACGCGACCAACATCCACCATGACTGAAATTTTGGTCTGTGATTCTATACCTTCGATTACTTTGCGTATTTCATCATCATCACAGAACTTCCAAAGCCCGTATTCATCAGTTGAAAAGAGCTCCTTGGAGTTCTTGTAACCAATCTCCATATAATCTACGCCTGCCTGAGAGATTGCCTTATATACCGCTCGGACAAAACGATGTTCGAAAGTATGGCTATTGATAAGACCGCCGTCACGAATAGTACAATCCAATACCTTAATCTTTTCTCTAAACATATCCTCTCCTTGAAATTCTAAAATTAAATGGGATGTCTATATTTTTCTAAGTAGTGGAGGCGCCCTATGAAATCCTCTGCATTTCGCAAGGCTAGTCCTATGGAAATCATTCAATTTCTGCAGGGCGGGGAATCGTTAAAGCGTATTTCCCTAACCCTCCGTAGGTAAGGAACTTACCACTTAAATCTTTTCTGGTCACAAAAAGAAGTGAAACTCACCATTGGACTAAATTCGCAACTTGCTTATACTACACGGAAAGAAAACCGGAATTTTCCTATATCCTTATTTTTTACAAAAACCTCTATATAATCTAAGGGTATTTTTGGCAACAATCTCTGCAGTAAATTGTTGTTCCACCATTTGCCGACCAGTATAACCTAATCTCTCTCTCAAATTTTTGTTAGCTAACAATTGAATTACTCGCGAAGCCAGAGATTCGAAGTCCTTTATGGGAATAACAAAGCCATTAATACTGTCCTTGATAATCTCTGGCATGCCTCCGGTTTCGGTAACGACCATAGGTTTTCCCGAGGCAAGCGACTCAAGCATTGTTAATCCAAATGGCTCAGATGCGGTAGAAGGATACACACAGGCACAGCTAGCAGCATAAAGTTTAGGCATATCCTCTAAGGCAAAACAATCCATTAAAACATTGTCTTTCAGTCTTAAAAACTTAACCAGACTAACCATGTAAGCAATATCTTTTTGTTGGCTCTGGCTCCAGTCAATAATATTTTTTGTTCCAGCGAGAATCAGAAAAGATTCGGGGAATCTTTCTTTAATTATTCGCATAGCTTTTATAGTTACATCACAGCCTTTGGCCAAACCCATTCGCGCTGGATGAAATATTACTTTTTTTCCTTTCAATATTGGATATTTTTTAAAAACCACCTTTGGATTTACTTTAGGGGAATAGATATTATGATCAATACCATGGTGGATAACAGTGACCTTGTTATGGGGATATCCTATTCCAATAATCTCCCTCTTTATAAAATGACTAACCGCAATAACATGAGTCCATTTAATATTCTTCATGAGATCCAGAAAAAGGTTGTCATCCCAGACATTATGGGCTGTCAAAAACAAAGGGATGCCCTTTTTTATCGATACTGCTTGAAGTGCATTAGCATGAATTTTACTAAAATAGTGCATATTGTGGACATGGAGACAATCTGGTTTAGTTTTATCTACAAACTTATTTAAAACGCTCCTTACCTCCTCAAATAAGCCATGCGTTCCTCGTCTGGTAAGCCAGTTCAAATCCATAATTGGTTGACGCAGTACACTCACTCCCTTATAATTATCCTCTGCCTTTGCCCCTTCAAAAGCACCCGTAAGTAAATGAACCTTGTGTCCCATCTTCACAAAAGTAGGCAAGAGTATTGTCAGATGAGTCTCAACGCCACCGACTACAGGCGGAAATCCCCAATGCAAATGTGAAATAGTTAGACGTTTCTTTGCCATTGATCTGGCTCCTTTGATCTAAAGATAGCTGGCCTCTTTCTTTTTTGCCAATTCTTTTCTTTTAAAATTAAAGGTTTTATCACCGCGGATTTCATGCAAAATACCAAATACCCTTATCTTAATTCTTTTTTTATTTCCCGAGACCTGAATGGTTATCTTATTATTTTTAATTTCTAATTTAAGAAGCTTCCCGCGCCAATATAAAGAAAAAATAACCTTCCGCCAGGAATGTGGTAGTTTAGGATTAATAGAAAGAATTTCTTTCTCTATTCTCACCCCTGCAAATCCACTTACCAAAATCTGCCAGGTACCACCGATCCCAGCAGCATGAATGCCATGGTCAGTATTATTATGAATATTGCTGATGTCAGTATGAATTGCAGTGCGGAAGAAACGATAGGCACGCTCCCGGTCTCCAAGATCAATAGCCACAATTGCATATATGGGTAGGCTCAGAGAAGAATTATGCAGCGTACGGCTAAGATAATATTCATAATTTTTCTTTTTAGTTCTTAGGTTGAAAACATCGGCAAGAAGATAAAGAAGCATAACTACATCCGCCTGTTTAACAAACTGGGTGCGGGCATATTCGCGAGGCGATAGTCTAGCTGATACAATAGGCAGAGAGTTCTCATCCCATTGCGTTATCTTAATGTATTTTTTTCTGAAATAACCATCAAATTGTTCAATAATACTGTTTTTATTTTTATTAATGCCAATCTTGGCTGCGATCTTCTTCCATTCTTTTGTCTCTTTATTGGTAAGTTCGATTTCTGTATTTAGTTTCCTCAACAATTTTAAATCATTTTGCTTTAACTGTTGAAATAGTTTATAAGCTTTGAGTAAATTCCACTTTGCCATCATATTTGTAAAGGCATTATTGTTGACATCTATTTGGAATTCATTAGGACCAATAACATGCTTTATCTCGTATATCTTCTTTCTCTTGTTATATTCCACACGGCTGGCCCAGAATCTGGCGGTCTCAAATATTACCTCATAACCATAATCGTACATAAATTTCTCATCCTGTGTTACGTTATAATAGTGGTAAAAGGCGTAGGCGATATCCGCAGTGATATGCTGTTCCATCTGACCAGTATGGATTTTAATAATCTTTCCATCTAGATCCTTAGCTCGGTCCGGGGTCTCTTCAATCCCTAATCCAGCCGATTCCCAAGGAAACATGGCTCCTTTAAAACCGAAACTCTTGGCTCTGTCTCTAGCAGCATCTAATCTTTTATACCTATAAAGCAATATATTACGTGCCGCCTCTGGTAAAGTATAGAGATAAAATGGCAGGAGGAAAATTTCAGTGTCCCAGAATATATGGCCCCGATATCCTTCACCGGTTAAGGCCTTTGCGCCGATGCTAGAATTTCCACCATCACAAGGGGCGCAGATAAGCATATGATAGATATTAAAACGGAAGTTCTTTTCTATCTCCGGGTCACCCCAGATGGAGACCTCTGCTTGTTTCCATAAATTTTCCCAAGCAAAAATATGCTTCTTTAATAAATAATTGAAACCTCCTTTAAATGCCCTCCTGAATTTTTTTTCTGATATTTTCTTAAAACCATTTAAATTCTCGGATTGAGAGATGTAGTCTATATAAAATATCTTTGTAAAGATTACAGTTTGATTTTTGGCAACTTTTAATTCGAAAACATTGTCTTTTGCGACTGTCTTTCTACCTCCTATCCTGTAATAAAATCCACTTCGGAAAATTAGCTTATGTAACTTTCCGAACGTCTCAACTATAAGATATCCTTCTTTATTGAATTGGCCTAATTCTTTAACGCGGAAATGTCTTTTGCGCCCTTCAGTAGCCGTACCTGAGTTATACACGGAAATATCAATTCCTGTCTCAATCGATATCTTGATCTGATGATCTAAGGGCGTAAAGGAGACCTGCAATACGCCGATATTTTTATCGTGCATAGAGATAAAACGTAAACTTTGGTAGTCATATTTCCTTTTTTTACTATCTTGAAAAACAGTATAGCGGGATAAAATCCCAGACCTAAGGTTTAAGATTCTTCTGTGTTGGAGAGCATCCATGGTCATAACACCTAATTTTTCGCCATCAGCAGTAATCTTAAAATTAAATGGATTAGGCAGATTTACCAACTCCGAAACCTGCGAACCAACCTTATCATATACCCCTGCCATATATGTTCCAGGCTTGGCCTCATAAGGAAGTTCTTCTAAAATCGCGCGGCTTCCCCAATAACCATTTCCTAAGGCAAGCTGGACCTCTCTTACTCCTTGAAGCGACTTAACCCAACCCTCTTCTTTTATCTGCCAGCTGTATGCTCCGCTATATTTAGAATAGTAATCTTTCATCTTTTAAATAGATCCTCAATTGTTTTGAAATTTATTTTGGATAAATCTTCAACTACTAAATCAGCCTTTGCCAACCGCTCAGAATTATGATAACGATCAATGCCAATGCAGATCATTCCGGCATTTACTGCTGCCTCTATCCCTAAGACTGCATCTTCAAAAACAACACACTCCTGCGGCTGACAACTAAGTCTTTCTGCACTAAGAAGAAATATATCTGGATCTGGTTTTCCTTTTTTAATATCATTTCCATCGACTATCGCATCTGCCAGTTTAATCAAACTAACCTTCTCTAAAACTCTCCTACAATTGCGACTTGCAGAGGCAAAGGCTATTCTTTTCCCGCAATCTCTTAAATTCTTTATTAAATCCACGGACGAATTGTACAAGGGAATATTTTCCTCTTCAATAAATTTCAGATAATATCCCTGCTTGCGGTCTCCAGCTTTCCTTATTTCCTCATCATTCAAATCGCTAAGAATCGCCTTAGCACCATCATAACGTGGAATGCCGTCAACCTTTTCCTTGTAATCATCAAAAGTAAAATCAATCCCATACTCTGCAAACATCTGCTTCCAGGCCTTGAAATGTATGGGTACTGTGTTTACTAGCACTCCGTCTAAATCAAAAATCGCTCCTTTAAAGCTCATCCCCTCTGCCGCTCCTCTCCATAGGTATAATTTATAATCTTACTTTTACTTAAATCCAGATTAGGTGCAATTATAATTGATTTATCTTCAGAAAGAAACTTAGATCGCCTTACGCCGATATCTAAAACCTCGACTACTTCTCCAGAAGGAAGCTTGATTCTATCGCCAATTCTAAAAGGCGCATCAATCATTATCAGGAATCCGGAAATTATATTTGCGATTGTATCCTGAGCAGCCAAGGCAATAGCTAAAGAGCCAACGCCAAGGGTAGCGATTAAAGCACTCATATTTACGCCATAAAATGGAAGAATAACAAGAAAGGCTACAATCCAGATCAATACCTTAAGCGTACGGCGAATCAAAGGAATTAAATTATCATCCAGTTTACTAATGGTCTTTGCGGCAATATTTGCTTTATACCAGCTTAAGATAGCAGATGTTATCCTATGAAGGATAAAAGTAATACAAAGAATAAAAATTGTAACGATATATTTGCTAAAACCTTGCTGAGCTTCCATGGAAATCGTAGGAGCCAAATTTAGTTTATAGAAAATATAGCTTCCGATAAACACCAAAAAGACAGTTAAGGGCAAGATACACTTTTTTACTATCTCCCAGCTAATTTTCTTTGATACCTGCGTCATTATCTTCACCTCTCCTTCTCATAAAGGCACAAAATGATCCCAAGATAGAATTTGTTTTAGTCCTAAGTCTACTACTGATTGCAGAATAACAAGTTAGAAACTGTAAAAATATTGGTGGAGGCGCCCCATGAAAATCAAAGATTTTCACAGGATTAATCCTATAGAAATCATTCAATTTTTGTAGGGCGGGGGATCGTTAAAGCGTATTGCCCTAACTTGCCGTCGGATAATAGCTTACAACATAACTCTCTTATTGTCAATAAATTAGACTGTCCGGATGTTTGCCGTTGTTTTGACATTGGGTGGGTCCTATAGAATCCCTTAGATTCTGTAGGGCACAAATTATTTTTAATCAAATTTTAAAGATATCAAATCTTCTTGAAAAATAAAGTCCGCCTAGATAATATTTTGTCTCCTCTTTATTTGTAATTGGGTCCATGCTTGTATCCTTCTAATACGAGTTAAATAATAAATTTAAGCCAAGCTACACCTAAAATGATTGAAATATTTGTTGGTAATAATTATTTAGGGTTCGTATGGAATTAACAAAGGCAATCCCTAAAAAATAAGTCAATGTAATAACAATTATACTTGTAATTATCTTGTTTTTCTGGCTAAAACGAGGATTAAACCATAACAATGGCAAAGCAAGGGGTCCAATACAAAAGAAAGCAATTACCAGCATTGAGGTTTTAAAATACCATTTCACCTGTCGCTGTTTATTCAATATCTCTCCACAATACCTACACTTTATTGCTTCATCCTGGATTTCTTCTGCACAAAAATGGCACTTCTTCATCATCCCCTCCTCCTGATCCTCCAACAGAAATTCTGAAAGAATTTCTATTGGGACTGATCCTGTAGAATTCTTTGAATTCTGCAGGGCCAGCGTTTAGATTTATAGGTTTTGAGTAACAAAACCAAGTAAATCTGCGGAAGGCTGTTATCTTCTTCAGTTTCTTTTATTCAATTATACTACTGGAATGGGTAGTTAGGAAGGTGAAAATTTAATTTGTGGGCACAGAATGGGCACAAATGGAGATTTGATTTTATGGGGAATCCTAACTTCTTATATTAGAATGTGTTGGGAAGGCTTAAAAATCTGGTGGAGGCGCGGGGAATCGAACCCCGGTCCCTGAGTAAATTCAAAAGGGTCACTACATGCTTAGTCTATTATTTAATCTTACCTTTCTTTCTCCAATGGACAAGATAAAGAAAGGCCAGCCTCTTTAAATCTCGCTCTTGTCTAAGAGGCATAACAAGAACCAGTCTGCTAAATTCATACATCCAGAGCGCAGACTCTCTGGATGAAGGCCTCATTGGGATTAACCAACAAGGACTTTTGTCTGATTAAGCTACTCCAGCAAGAATTCCTTCCGCTTGAGCAACTACTGTTGTTTCATCAGCATTTAAATAGTGCAAGGTTTTTTACGAGGCCACCTTGCAACCTCGGCATGCTACCTCTCTCGTCCTTACCCAGGTCGAGACCTTTTCGCCCCCCAATTTTTTATATTTCTCGTTATCTTCTATATCTTAACGCTCTTCTTATTGACAAATCCTGCTCTCTCTTCTTTATACTTTCGCGCTTATCAAAATGTTTTTTACCCTTACAAAGAGCAATCTCTACCTTTATGAGGCCTTTACTTAGATAAAGTCTAAGAGGTATAAGGGTAAATCCGCGCTGGCTAACCTGGATGTACAGCTTTGAGATTTCGCGCTTATGAAGCAATAACCTCCTTATCCTTAAGGGATCAAGCTCATCATAACCTTTGTGTGAGTAGGGGCTGATATGGCAATTGTATAGAAAAATCTCTCCATTCTCTATACGCGCAAAACTCTCTGCCAAGCTGCCCTTTCCCTCGCGTAACGACTTTACCTCGCTTCCTTTAAACTCAATACCTGCTTCTTGCTTCTCAAAGATCTTATAATCTGCGTGTGCCCTTCTATTAGAAACTAAAACCTTATTGGCCATAATCTAAGAATGAATAATAGCATACTTAATGTAACCGCGCAACTGCTCTGAAAATAACAAGAAAAAACGGCAGAGTCAGAATCGAACATAGGTGCGTCCAGAAAATCGCCTGGTTGGCAAGAACTCCTTTGAGTTCAAAGTTGCGACAGATTACTGAAAGTGATACGGCTGTTGGCATTGCCGCTTCAAGAAGAAGCAAGAACTTAATCAAGGGATTGATATCAAAAAACAATAATATAAAAATTGCAAGGAATGGAAGTAAAATAAGCTTTATAAAGACAATTACCTGTAACTGCCTATTTTTAAAGATACTCTGCATGTTTATCAATGCAAGGTTTCCGCCAACTACAATCAAGGCCAAAGGAAGCGTGCATGAACCCAAAGACTCAAAGGCCTTCATAAGAAAAGACGGAATAAAAGAGCTGATTTTAAAGAATACAACCATTAATCCCAACAAAATAGCAATGACCGGCGGGCTAAACATGTTCTTAAATGTATTCTTTTCTTCTCTGTCTCCGGCAAGGAGAGTTACTCCAAAGGACCAGACCAGCAGATTGAATCCAAGCAAGAATAAAAATAAGTAAATAAATAAACGCGAGGCTATCTCTTTGTCAAAAAGCGTAGCAATCAACACCAGCGGCAAATAACCAGCGTTAGAGAACGTTATACTTGAAAGAAACTCTCTTTTTTGGCCAAATTCGGGATTCAAACGCAAAAAGGCGAGTGCTATTAAAAAGGCAGAACCAATGATAGCAAAACTAAAAATAGGATAAATCCACCAATGTGGGAACTGAGAAAATGTAAAACTACTCACAAGTTTATGAAATACAAAAGAGGGAAATATTAAAATTAAAACTATTCTACTTAAAATCTTTAAGGTCTCAGGTGTTAAAATATCTTTCTTTACCAAAAAATATCCGCAACCAGCCAAAAATATAAGCTGTGCCATTGCTGAAACCACTGTGCTTAAGGAATTGAAAAAATCCATATTCCTGCCTCAATACTCCTGTTCTAGACGGCCGAAAGAAATCTTCCTATCAGAAGTTTTTCTTATAAGTTGACAAATTAGCTTGTTTTAGGCTATACTTTTAGAATCTTGCCGAGGTGGTGAAACTGGCAGACACGTATGCTTCAGGAGCATATGGCCTTACGGCCTTGGGGGTTCAAATCCCCCCCCCGGCACCAAGAATTTTCTTCAGATCAGCTTATCTAAATTTAATCCAAGGAACGGCCTTCAACTTTTCTTAAGAATCTATCAATTAGATCAAACCTATCCGGCCCTTGTTCAGAAGGAGTAAGTTTTCTTTCTAGGATATGGGACTTAGGATGAGTCTTCTCTTGCATTATAAATTCATCTTCAATTTTTCTTGCGATTCTTTTTTGTTCGCTTTCTAACTGCTTTAATTGGCGCTTAGCATCTTTTTTGCGCTTTTTCTGCAAAAGACTAAGATCCTTTTCTTCTCTTTTCTCTATCTTTGCTTTTAAATCTTTGCGCTGCTTACCCTCTAAGTCTATATCCTCATGCGTTAAAGACTCTGCCTTCTTTTTAAAGCCCATATCCAACTTATCTTGGCGTTGATATTCTTTGAATACGCTCTTTTGTTTCTTCTCAAGCTGATCTTTAAGTTTTAGATTCTCCTTTTCCTGAAGGGCCATTTCACTATTCAGGCGGGCTTCCATTTTACGCTTTGATGCCTTATCCTTTTCCACTAATGCTGCCTCCAAGCGCTTTCTACTTCTTTCTTCAGACAATGCCTTGCGCCTTTCTAATCTTTCTTGGCGCGCTTTTCTCTGCTGCTCTAATCTATCTTTGGCCTCCTGGATGCGCTCTTGCTTCTTAAGCCTACTTTGAGATGCTTTCTCTTTAGCCTCCGAGCGCGCTTTTTGGGCATTCTCTTCCTTTAGTATTTGCTCTTTAATTCTCTCACTGCTGACATGCACATCTATTTTACGCTTAGTAACACTATCCTCCTGGGACAACAAGGCCTTTTTCTCCTGTTCTGTGATTGACCCCTGCTGAACGATGATTGTTCCTGTCAGGAATTTTTCAACATCTTGCGCCTCTTTCTCCTCTTCTTTTGCCATCTTCTCTTCTCTTGCTCTAGCAAGCTGCGCAGAAATAATCTCCTCAACCATCTGACGATTTTCTTTCATTACCTCTAAGTCTTCTAAAGAAGGCCCCTCTTTCTCCTCTGGTACAATCTCCTTGGCTATCTTTTTTGCCTCTTCCTTCTCTTCTACAGGCTCTTTCTTTTGTATTTCCTCTCTAGCCATCGCTTCAGTTTTCTGTTCCTTTAAAATCCTATCTACAATATCATCCATCTTTTTTAGACGCCTGCGGTCTTTAATTGACTTACTAGACTTATCAACCTTAAGCCTATCCTTGACTTCTCTTTCTAATACTGCTCTGGCATCATCCACAGAATCAAACTCGGCATCTTTAAGAATCTCAATTAAGGCCAAGGCTGTAAACCACTCTCCTAATGCCTCAGAGGTTTTACCTTGTGCATGATAGCGATCGCCATTTTCTAAATATCTCTTTGCCTCCTCCAGCCTTAGCTTGTAACGCTCTGCATCAAGCTTCTTACGTGCCTCCTTAATTTTTTTCTCTATAGAAGCCTTTGTTCTGTTTCTGCCAAAAATTCCTTCCGCAAAAGAAGAACTGACTGAAAGACTCAAAAAAACGAAAGAGAAAATTACCAGCACACGAATTGCAAACTGTAACTTTCTAGATTCACTTATCATGTTTTCTCTCCTATAGAATTTAAAAAAATATTGTTATTACCAAGCCGAATGCGTTCTATTTATGTAATCCTCGAAGTCTAACTCCTCGCCCAGCTCTTGCTTAATAATACTAATACGTTCAGATATATACGGGTGCGTCCGAACATAGGACCCGCCCCGTCTTAGCGGCTCATTGTGTTTTTTTTCTTTTAATCTTTCTAAAAATGACAGAAGTGCAGTCGGGTTAAAACCTGCATTGCGCATGTATCTGGCTGCTATTGCATCTGCCAATAATTCGTCATCACGTGAATATGCGCTCTGTACAAAGGTAGCTGCAATATCCGTACTTTGCAGCGCCTTAGCATCTCCCGCAACAATGGTAGCAATTCTCAATAGATTTAAGCCCATAGAGGCCTGCAGACGCTTAATACTATGCTTGGCTACAACGTGTGCAATCTCATGGGCTAAGACACCTGCTAATTCATCATCGCTCTTGACAAAATCAATAAGCCCTTGATTTACGTAGATAAAACCTCCTGGAAGAGCAAAGGCATTGATTGAATCCTCGTCAAGAATTGAAAAGCGATAAGTTAAATTTTTGCGATCACAAACCTCTACTATCTTCTCTCCTAGCCTGTTAATGCGAAGTTGTAACTGGGGATCGGCAACTAACTTAAATTGCGTCTCGACCTGATTTGAGGCATTTCTGCCAATATTTACCTCTTTTTCAGTATCATAGAAAATTATATCTTGCTCTTGTGTAACAACATTATATTCAGTAGCACAGCCCATTAGCAGGAATGAACTCATTATTAACAAAATTAATATGTCGATATTTAGTTTTTTAAAGAGCTCATGCAGCTTTGCAAGAGGCAGGCCTACTACATTATAAAAACAACCTTCAATGCGTTCGATAAATAAAGCGCCTCTGGCTTGTATATCAAAACTGCCTGCTTTGTTAAAGGCCTTTGAGGCCTTAAGATATCTTGCAATTTCTTGACGCGTCAAGGTCTTCATCCAGACCTTTGTCTTTTCGTAATCTTGAACAATTTTGTATGAATCTTCTCTCTTATCTAAAACTGCCAGTCCTGTATATACATAGTGGGGCGAACGCGAGAGCTTAGTTAGCATTGACACGCCACCAGAAAAACCCTTAGGTTTTCCAAATAATTTTCCTCTCACAACAACTACTGTATCAGCCCCGATAACAACAGCATTCTTAACCTGCCTGGCAACTGCTATAGCCTTTTTCGCGGCATTATCTTTCACAAGTTGCGCCGGCCCATTTTTGAGTCTTCTTGATTCTCTAATACCTGAGAACGATACCTTTACCTTAAGACCGATATTTTCTAATAAACTTCTTCTCGCAGAAGAAACTGATGCGAGAATTAATCTTCGTTCAAGCATGGAGGTTTAAAAAATCGTTTCCTTTAAAAAGCGACTTCAAAGGGACATTAAACTGCGCAAGATTTTCTCCTGCCCCTTCTTCTCTATCTACAATTACAATTGCTGCTTTAACGATAAGCGAAGAATCTTGCAAAATCTTTACTGACTCTACTAATGATGAACCGGTTGTAGCAACATCATCCACAATAACTACAGAACTTCCGGATTCGATATCTGGACCTTCGATCTGCCTGCGCTTACCATAGGCCTTTTTAGATTTACGAATAATAAAGGTCTTGAGAGGTGTCTCTTCTTGAAAACTTACTGCTGCAATTGCTCCTACAATAGGATCAGCGCCAATTGTCGGACCGCCAATAGCCTTTATGCCAGGCATATCCTTAAGCATAGAAAGAATAAGACAAGAAACATAATAGGCGCCTTCAGGACTTAACGTAACTACCCTAGCATCAATATAATAGGGGCTTTTCTTACCGCTGGATAAAATAATTGCCTGCTTATGGTAAGCATCTTTCGCTATAAGAGTAAAAAGCTTCTTTCGATATGTATTTAAATCTTCTATTTGGGACATAATTAATTTAAAATAAACCATTTTCATTGTACTAAGAATTCACTTAATTGTCAATGGTTTGACTCAAGCTTTTGAAGTAATCAAGACATCTCTAACCAGAAACTGAGGGCTGGTTTATTTGGGAAAAACTAGTTTGATTGACAAATGAGGTCTTGAATGCTAATATATTTGGGTTCCTCTTGCTCGCTAGCACATTGGACTTAAATCAAAATATGTCCACAGGCTTACTAAGACCCCTCATAAATATAATATACCCTGCAAAATGTCTTTCTTGCAATACAATGCTTAGGGCGGATTTAAGCGAAAATCTTATATGCCAATGTTGCTATCAAAAAATCAAATACAACAGGGGTATCTTCTGCAAAAGATGCGGCCTTACATTGCATTTAGACTATAACAAAAGTTGTCCTGCTTGTAAGAATAGAAATTTTCACTTTGACCGTGCTTGGAGTGCATGTATTTATGAAGAGCCTCTTAAAAAATTGATTCATCTTTTCAAATATAATTTGAAGCTGAAACTAAAAAAATTGTTCACTCCGATCTTAACCCGGTTCATAAAAGACTCTCATTTGCCAATGCAAGATTATGATTTACTTCTGCCTGTTCCCATGCATCCTGCGCGATTACGCCAAAGAGACGTTAACCACAGTCAGATTTTAACAGGAGACATCCAATCTTACTTTGACATCCCAATAAGTTGTGGTAAATTAACTAGTAAGCACAGGTATCATCCACAAGCTCAACTTAAGGTCAGGGAACGCCTTAACAATGTCAAGGATGCCTTCAGGGTAAGCTGCAAAGATGCCTTCAAAGATAAAAAGGTATTGATTATTGATGATGTTTTTACAACGGGTTCAACGGTCTCTGAAATTGCTAATGCTCTAAAGCAAGACGGTGCTTGGCGCGTGGATGTATTAACTCTTGCCAGAACACGACTCTAAGTAAAAAATAATTATCGATGAAAATTATTAGAAACTATCTCTTAAAAGAATTCATATCTCCCTTTATTCTCTCCCTGCTCATCCTTACCTTTGTGATGCTGATGGGTAACTTGATAAAATTAGTTGATATGGTCGTCAACAAAGGCGTAAGTATCCTAATGGTATTTAAATTATTTGCACTTTATATCCCATATCTTGCTAGCTATACCCTGCCTGTTGCTTTTCTTGTCGGAATACTCTTTACCTTTGTCCGACTTGGATCTGATAATGAACTTCTTGCCATAAGAACAAGCGGTGTTAACCTCTGGCATCTAATTGCACCGTTTGTAACTGTGGGCGTAATTTTAAGTCTTGTGCTTTTTCTTTTAAATGACCGCATCATCAGCCGCACGCTTCTAGCCTCAAAAAGGGCGCTTACAGAAGTCGGACTTAAGAATCCTGCGGCAGCATTAGAGCCAGGCGTATTCATTAATTCCTTCGAACGCTATATTCTGTTTATTTACGATATAGATGGCAACAAGCTAAACAAGGTACGTATATATGAGCCACAAAAAGACAAACCCACAAGAACAATTGTGGCAAAAAAGGGTGAATTCATTTCCCTCCCAAATGAAAAGAAGATCAAACTCAAGCTTATGAACGGTACTAGCGATGAAATAGACCCAACAAACCCGGAAAACTACTATAAATTGCAATTTAGGACTTTCTTCATGACTTTAAACCTGGCAGGACAAAACAGGGAGATAGACATAAAACCTAAAAATTTAACCGTTGCAGAGCTGTTTTCTAAATCAGAAGAGCTAAAGGATATAGGGATCCAAGCCCACCCTCTTATCACTGAAATCCATAAAAGAATGGCCTTTTCTGTTTCTCCTTTTATCTTTGCTTTACTGGGTTGTCCTATTGCCCTTGCTTTGGGTCGGCACCACAGAAAGAAAAGTAGCATAGCAGTCGCCTTCTTCTTAGCGCTTCTCTATTTCATTCTCCACCTAGGAGCACAGGCCATAGTATCACAACTATTCCTGCCACCAGTTATTATGTGGGTACCTGACATTATCTATTTAACCTGGGGTGTAATTCTTAATTTTAGAATATGCGTATCTTAGATAAATATCTAGTAGGACTATTCATTCTCGCCTTTATCGCTACAGTCACTATATTCCTCTCTTTATATATCATTATTGACCTTTTCAGTAATCTTGATGAGATAATAAAAAATCAACTCGATTTCGATACACTACGAGTATATTATCTTGCATTTACCCCGAAAATTTTTATTGAAATTGCACCCGTAGCTGCCCTTCTGGCTATGGTCTACACGCTTTCGCGTCTTAATAATACTAATGAGATTATTGCCATGCGCTCATCTGGTCTAAGCATCTGGCAAATAACAAGAGTGGTGCTAATTACAGGATTGGCTATAAGTTGTCTCGTCTTTTTCGTCAGCGAGAGAATCCTGCCTGCCTCCCAATATAAACTATTGGAAATAAAAGTAAAACAGATGGGTATGAAAGATAAACATCTCTCAGACCAGCCTATTAGGAATGCTGCAATCTATGGCCTGGATAACAGACTATTTTTTATAAGTCTATTTGACCCTAAGGATAACACTTTAAGTGGAATTGTCATCTTTGAACAAGATGAGAATCAGAACGTTACTGCCAAAATCGTATCCGGTTCTGGAGAATATAAAGATGGGCGCTGGATTTTATATGATTGTATAACCTACAAATACGGATTAAACAATGAACTTGTAGGGGAACCTGAATATATGAAGGCAAAGGTGATGAATTTCGAAGATACTCCTCAGGACATAAGGAAACAGCAACTTAAGATTTCCTATATGAATGTCAAACAACTTAGAGACTACCGCCAGAGGTTAAAACACACAAATGCAAAAGCTGTCTTAAGAAACTTCAATGTAGAAATAAAGAGTCGATTTTCTTCTCCCATGACTGCGGTTATACTTATGTTCATTAGCATACCCTTTTCTCTTTCTATAAAGAGAAAAGGTCAACTCGCCTCAAGTTTAGGGATATCAATTGTCCTGGCATTCTTTTATTATGTGATTAATTCAATGAGTATTGCCTTTGCTAAGGAAGGATTTATACCGGCTTTAGTTGCTGCCTGGCTGGCTAATGCGGCATTCTTTCTGATAGGGGTAGTGCTTATAAAAAGACAGCCTTAAACTGCTCTCTTCGAGCAGAGTCATTCATTTTCTATAGAATCTCCTCACTCTTTTAGAAACACTACAGAATATTTCATAAGGTATGGTTTTACAGAGATAGGCAATCTCTTCTACAGCCAATAGATGTTTGCCTTTCCTACCAAATAAAACTACCTCATCTCCAACCTTAGCTGCCTTTATTGAAGTTACATCAACCATTGTGCTGTCCATACAAACTCTCCCTATTACCCTAGCGCGCTTTCCTCTAATAAGCACTTCTCCTCTTTCAGAAAGAAGACGATTATAACCATCAGCATAGCCTGCGGCAATTGTAGCAATAATACGGGGAGATTTAGCAATGTATGTCCTGCCATAACTTATAGACCGGCCCTTAGAGACCTTCTTTAAAAACACAATGCGTGTTTTAAAGCTCATCGCTGGCTCTAACTTCAATTTCTTCCTAAGCTTCTTATCCCAGCTAGCACCGTAGAGCATTAGGCCAGGTCTTACCATATTGCAGTAATCAGGAGCAAAATTAACAATTCCTGCGCTATTTGCAGTATGGATCAATTTAAAATAAATGCCTGCCGCCTTAAGCTCCTCTAGAAGATTTTTAAAATTAGTAATCTGCTTTTTTGTAAAAGATATATCGCTATCAGCGCAAGGAAAATGTGTAAAAATTCCTTCTGCATCAATACGCCCTAAACTAACAATGTCCTTAACTGTCTTGCTAGCATGTTTATACCAAATGCCACACCTTCCCATTCCAGTATCAATTTCAATATGCACCTTTATATTTTTATTAAAAGCTGCGGCCAAACCATTCAAAATTTTAGCCTGCCTCAGAGATGAGATTGTCGCAGTAATATCATGTTTGATGAGATATTGCAGCTGATTATCAGCAACAGTGTTAATCACTAAAATCGCCTTTTTTATTCCAGTCTCTCTTAAGCTCAACGCCTCATCTAGCGAAGCCACTGCCAAATAATCAGCACCCAGCCGAGACAAACACAAAGACACTGGAATAAGTCCATGACCATAAGCATCTGCCTTTACAACTGCCATAATCTTACCTTTGCGCCCTATTGTTCTTTTGAGGCAGGAATAATTTCTGGCAATACTTGAAAGCTCAATATCTGCCCAGACTAATGGAGGCAATTGTTTATTTTTTTTCTTTTGCATTGCGAATCTGGCACTCCTTAGGGTAAAGATAAATCGGCAACAATTTATTTCTATCCCTGTTGATATTTCTTTTATTTTTTAGGGACTCAAGGGCTAAATTGCAAAGAACGCTCGCCCTGGGAAACCATAAATTTTTCGATGCAAAAGATGCTATCCTTGACTTTTTCTTTCCTAACTTTTCTTTAAAATTTTCCAAGCCATCTCCAACAAAAATGGTGGGAGAATTTATTTTCTTTAATAATTCTTCTGATTTTAGAAGAGAATAATCCATCTTTTTCCTCAAGGCTAATCTCTTTTTATGTTTTGGACGCTGATATATAGCAGCATATAGATTATCTCTACGTGCATCAACAATAGCACAAATATCAGAATTTCCAACACCACTAACATTTGCAGCGATCAGATCCAGGCTTCCAATGCCAATAATTTCCAAACCCGCCCCTTGAGCTAATCCTAGGGCTGTAGCAATTCCTACCCGCAAACCTGTAAAGGAACCTGGCCCTAAGCCTACAGCAATATAATCTAATTGGCAAATCTTCAATCCAGACTCATCAAGGCTTTTTTTGATAAGGCCTGTAATGTGTTCAGACTTAAATTGTCTTGAGCTTCTAAATTGACACCTAAGCGAACCTTTACAGCTTAAGGCTACAGATAAAATCTGGGAAGAAGATTCAATTGCCAATATATTCATTTTAGATTCTTAAGCAAGCTCTTATAATGTGCGCCGTTTGCAAAAAGACTAAGCCTTCTTTTATTAGCTCCAAGGATAGTAAGTTTTATTCCTAAAAAGTCTTGCGGCAGGCAATCACCTAAACGTTCTGCCCACTCAATCACGCTTATGTCATTGGAGTAAACATATTCTTCAAAACCTAAATCCAAAATCTCTTCTATTTTTTTTAATCGGAATAGATCAAAATGATTTAAGACCATACTGCCTTTGTATTGCTTTAAAAGCACAAAAGAAGGACTACTGACAATATCTTTAGCAATCTCCAGACCAGAGGCGATGCCTTTAATAAGAACCGTCTTTCCACTGCCTAGTTGACCAAAAAGACAAATTATATCTCCCTTGTTTAATTGATGTGCAATAAAAACACCAAAGTCGAATGTCTTGCGAGGTGAGGTTGTAGTAATAATCTTCATGGATCAACTCATCTAAAATGCTTGAAGGATTTATCAGCTAAACTGACCTCTTCTCTATTAGGGCCTTTTCCGACTAACTTCAGACCAAATCTTTTGTCTTGGATATGACCAATGGGAAAAAATCTATAATCGTAAATAGCAGAAACCTTCTTAGCCATATCTGGCGCAACAGTAAAAAGAAGCTTAAAGTCCTCTCCTTCATATAGGGCCGAGGTAAGATTCACGTCTTTATTAAACGGAATCAGCTCTTCATAGATTACGGCTCCTACATTACTTTCCTTGCAGAGTTTGCATAAATCGCTAAACAGACCATCTGATAAATCAATCATGGAATTAATCCGAAAATTTTTTACTAGAAACCTGCTTTCTTCCAAGTGTGGCCTGAAGTTTAAATGGCGCTTGAGGCAAGATGAACCACCCACTCTGCCGCTTAGGAAAATAATATCATTTACCCTTGCTCCATCACGTGTGACTAGAGACTTTCTTTCTACCTTGCCAATCAGGGCAGTATTAATTATTAAATTTTTTGATCGAACAGTATCGCCTCCTACTATCGCAACTTTAAATTCCTTTGCCCTTTGCAGAATCCCAGAAAAAATATTATCAATTTTATTTAGGGACATATCGCCAGGTGCGCCAATAGAGGTTGTGCAGTATTGAGGTTCTCCGCCCATGGCCGCGATATCGCTGATAGAAACAGAAATAGCCTTGCGGCCAATAGCCTTAGGATTATCGCCTTTTTTAAAATGAACTCCTTCTACAAGACTATCAGTGGTCAGCAACATAAATTCTTCTCTTTTGGAAACCAAAACAGCTGCATCATCACCAATACCCTTGATACAACCAGGACAAGGCCTCAGTCTCTTCCTTATACGTTCAATTAATCCAAATTCACCAATATCCTTTAGGCGTTTCATATTAAAACAAAGACTTTAGCTAAAGTTTCGCGGTTATGTTCTTTCTAAGGGGGTGCCTGATTATGCCTTTCTCTGTAACAATTGCAGTTATTAGCTCAGCAGGGGTTACATCAAAGGCCGGATTATAGACCTTTATCCTAGAAGGGGCAATACACCTATCTCTGATATGAGTAACTTCTCTTTTATCACGTTGTTCAATAGGAATAAATTTTGCGCTTTTCAATTTAAGGTCAAAGGTAGATTTAGGAGCCACAACATAAAAAGGAATTGCATGAAACCTTGCCAATACTGCTAAATTATAGGTTCCTATCTTATTGGCTGTATCACCGTTTCTGGCAATTCTATCCGCACCAACAAATATCTTATCAATCATTTTTTTACGCATCAAATCTGCTGCCATGTTATCACAGATCAAGGTTACATCAATTCCCTCTCGCTGTAATTCCCAACAAGTTAATCTCGCGCCCTGCAACAGCGGCCTTGTCTCTAAAGAATAGACCTTTATTCTTTTTCTTTCTTTTTTTGCCTCATAAAACACTCCTAAGGCAGTACCGTAATCTGCAGTTGCCAAGGCACCCGCATTGCATATAGTTAGGACCTTATCTTGATTCTTTATTAGCCCAGAGCCATAGCGGGCCATTTTACGGCAGATAAATCTATCTTCTTCCAAAATCTTGAATGCCTCATTTTTTAAGAGTTTCTTTATAACAGGGATAGGCTGGTAGGAATTCTTCTTAGCTATAGACGTCATTCTTTCTAAGGCCCAAAAAAGATTAACCGCAGTAGGACGACTCTTAGCAAGATAGCGTGTAACCTTCTCTAACTGACTCTTAAATTCCTTAAAGTCCTTCGCCCTTGAATCCTTGATGCCCAGATAGACCCCAAGGCCAGCCGCAATCCCGATAGCAGGAGCGCCACGAACTGCCAATCTCTTAATTGCCCACCAGAGACTCTTAACATCAGCACAATCCATATAACACAATTTAGCGGGCAGCTTTCTCTGGTCGATAATCCTGATTTTTCCTTTAAGGTATTGAATCGTCTTTACTGACATCTCTCTAGATTAAAAAAACGCTTGGCATTTTTAGTGGTCTCATCTGCTATGGTCTCTTCATCTAATTTTAAAATAGAAGCTAATTCAGCTACTAAATATTTTAAATAGGCTGGTTCGTTACGCTTACCACGCATGGTCTGCGGCGCAAGATAGGGTGCGTCAGTCTCAAGGAAAAATCTATCCCTGGGCGTAAGTGATATAACATTCCTCAAATTGTCGCTTTTTTTATAAGTAGCGTTGCAGGTGAATGAAACATAAAGACCTAAATCTAAACATCTCTTCAAAAAGGCCTCATTACCTGAAAAACAATGCATTATCGCCTTTGTATTCAGATTATCCTTTAGGAGTGAAAGGACATCCTCCTCTGCCTCTCGACAATGGACAATCAGTGGCAAGGAAAATTTGTTAGCAAGTAGAATAAATCTCTTAAATACATCTTTTTGCCTGGCAGGTGAAGAAAGATTACGGTAGTAATCAAGTCCAACTTCTCCTACAGCAATAACCTTATCCTGACTGATTAATTTCTCAATTAAAAGCCAATCACCCTGCTTTAGCCTATCTGCTTCGTGGGGATGAACGCCAACAGCTGCATAAATAAAATCATATTGCTTACTTAAAGCTATTGCTGCCTCAGAACTTTCAATACTTGCTCCGACATCAATTATATTAGTAATTCCACTATTTTTTGCCCGCTCAATTACGCTATCTCGATCAATATTAAATTGAGGAAAATCTAAATGGCAATGTGTATCTATAAGCTGCATTAAGTTTGAATTCGAGGAAAAAGAGGTTCGCCTTTTTTAACTTCACTATCGCCTAACTGCTGGATGATGCTAACGGATGTATTTGGCATGAACGGCCCAATATGAAAACTCACCTTTTTCAGGATTTGGACTAACAACACAATAAATTTGGCTAAATCTTTCAAGTCTTTATTTTTGTAGAGTTGCCAGGGTTTTACCTCTTCTATAAATTTATTGGCCCCATTAATTAAGTGCCAAATAGCGTCTAAGGCACTGGTAAAGGCTAGGCCTTCCATAGATTCATCTATTTTACTATCTATCTTATCGATCTCTTCTATTAAACCTTTAGCATTTTTTAATGTGAAATCTTCCAGATCAGCTTTAGGGATTTTACCCTTAAAATACTTCTCAATCATGGTAAGTGTTCTGTATACTAAATTCCCAAGGTCATTCGCTAAATCGCTGTTGTATCTTTTAATCAATGCCCGCAAAGAAAACCTTCCGTCTAACCCAAAGGGAAACTCTCTTAAAAGAAAATAGCGATATGCGTCAATGCCAAATTGCTCAACCAAATCAAGCGGATCTACCACATTTCCTCTTGATTTCGACATCTTAACGCCTTCTGCTGATAAATCGCCTGCCTCAACCATCCACCAGCCGTGTGCAAATACCTTCTTGGGCAGAGGAAGATTAAGGGCCTTAAGCATTATCGGCCAGTAAATCGCATGCTGTCTTAAGATATCCTTTGCCATAAGATGAATATCTGCAGGCCAAAATCTCTTCATTTTGGATTCATCTCTCCTACCAAAGCCTAAGGCACTTATATAGTTGATAAGTGCATCAAACCAGACGTAGGTAACCATATCTTCATCAAAGGGAAATACTATGCCCCAGGAAATACGTGATTTCGGACGAGAGATACATAAATCCAAAAGTTTCTCTGATTCCAGGAATTTTAAGACTTCATTATAGCGTGAACGAGGACAGATAAAATCAGGGTGCTCTTTTATAAATTCAAGCAGCCAATCCTGATATTTCGAGAGTTTGAAAAAATAATTCTGCTCTTGGATTTTTTCGATGGGACGCTTGCAGTCTGGGCAGTATCGAGCCACGAGTTGTGAGTCGGTCCAGAATGTCTCACAAGGAACACAGTACCAACCATTATAGGATGCCTTATAGATATCCCCGTTATCATGAAGTGTATTCAGAATCTTCTTTACGCAATCTCTGTGTCTGTCTTGCGTAGTGCGGATAAAATCATCACAAGATATAAGCAGGGTCTTCCATAAGTCCTTAAATACGGTGACTGTATCATCTGCAAATTCCTGCGGAGTCTTATTCGCAAACTTGGCAGCCTCAGCAACCTTTTGGCCATGTTCATCTGTGCCTGTAAGAAAAAAACAATCATAGCCTAATTGACGCTTGTAACGGCTAATACAATCCGCAGCAATATTGGTATAAGAATGGCCTAAGTGAGGCTTCGCATTAATATAATAGATTGGGGTTGTAATATAAAATTTAGCCATGTCGGCATCCATACTTTAATTCAACGCATCTTCCCTTTTCAACTTCGACGATAACCTTTCTAGTTAGCGGATTGACACTAATAACCTTGCCTCTGCCTTCAGGCGTATTTAGGCGTTCACCCTCGCGAGGTAAATCCTTAGTTATCTCTCTATATGTATGATGCTCATAAGAAAGACAGCACATCAACCTTCCGCAAAGCCCGGAAATCTTAGGTGGATTAAGAGGTAGGTGCTGCTCCTTGGCCATTTTAATGCTTACCGGCTCAAATTCTCTCAAGAATCTAACACAGCACAATTCCCTGCCGCAACAACCATAACCACCAAACATTTTCGCCTCGTCGCGCACGCCAATCTGCCTAAGTTCGATTCTCGTCTTAAACAGCTTGGCTAAATCCTTTACCAACTCCCTGAAGTCTACCCTGCCCTCTGAAGTAAAATAAAATATTAATTTGCCTTTATCAAAAGAATGCTCCGCTTCAATTAATTTCATTGCCAGCTTATGCTCTTCAATCTTCTTTAGACAAGTATCAATAACACCTTTTATTGCGGCATTATTTTTCTTTATATGCTCTAAATCAGACTTTGTGGCTATCCTTATAATCTTACGCAAAGGAACTTCTAGCTTTCCGCCCAGATGTTTGCTGCTATCTATAATCACGCGGCCATAGTCTACGCCTCGCTCTGCCTCAAGAATCACTACCTCGTTACCATTTAATCGCAGGTTGCTACATTTAAAGCAATTAATCGGTCCGAACTCACGTATTCTTACATGCACTTTATCAGGCATAATTAAACCTCAATTTTTTCTGAAGCTGAACCTCTAGCCATCTCAGCAATATTTTGCAATTTACATTAGTTCTACTTAAGGCCTGTGCCTTCAAGATGTCCTCTAGGGCGTCTTTAATTTCAGGCATTTCCATTTTAGAAGCAAGTGACGTCAATGTGTCGACCTCATCAAAATTAACTAAAAATTCTTTTCCTAATCCCGCCTTAAGCAACAATATATCTCTGAAGAAAAGCAGCGTGAATTCTATTAGCATATTCAGATTTTCTCTATTTAGATTAACTGCGAAATCATCTAAGGCTAAATTATTATCTATTATATTTCTCAACAATCTATTTTTTGCTGACTGGATGTCTTTGCGCTTGATAAGCGATATAGCACGACCTAATCTGCCCTCTGAAAAACGCGCTATGAAATTTATGAGTCCTCTATCATGAGGTAAGGTTTCAGACAATGTCTCTTCGATCTCCTGGGATGAAAGAGATGAAAAATACAATCGCTGACAACGCGAAACCAGCGTCTCCGGGATAGAATCTATTTGACTGGTTATCAGGACAGATATTGCGCCCGGAGGAGGTTCTTCCATAAATTTAAGCAACGAATTTGCCGCATCCTGTGTTAACATATGTGCATTATCAATGATAAAAATTTTATGTTTACCGCTAAACGGCGATAGGTGAATTTGACTCTGTAATGCACGGATATCTCCTATCTTTATCCAACCCAATTCCCCTCTTGAAATTATGTGCAGATCAGGATGATTGTCCGAGGTAACCTGTAGACAACTTCTGCATTTACCACAAGCACCGAATTCAGTAGGCGCTTCACAAAGTAGGAATTTGGCAAATTCTCCTGCTAGGCGTCTCTTGCCAATGCCTTCTGGTCCCAGAAAAAGAAAACAATGCCCTAACCTATGATTCTTGTGCGCATTAACAAGAAAACCTACAACATCCTTGTGCCCTTTAACATCTAACCAAGCCATAGCTTTTCTTTTACGATCTTTAATATCTTTGCTTTTGTATCCTTAATTCTTTTTTCAACCTTCACGACCTTGATTCTGTTGCTTTCCTGACGCGCCAATGTAAGATAGCCCTCTCTCACCCTCTTGTGATATGAAAGCGGCTTGGCCTCCATACGGTCAAAGATTCTGACAGCGCGTTTCTTCAGGCCTTCCTCAACAGGTATATCAAGTAAGATAGTAAGATCAGGTGTAATTGAACGCGTTGCAAAATCCCCCACCTTTTTTATCATATCAATATCTACCTTGCCTCCATAGCCCTGATAGCAGATAGTTGCATCCAAAAATCTGTCGGAAATTATGATCTTTCCATCCCGTAATGCCGGATCAATTATCTCAGCAACAATCTGACTACGCGCAGCCATATACAATAACATCTCCGAGCTATCTGCAATACGATTCTTTCTGTCTAGAAGTATTGAACGGATCTTCTCGCCTGTCTTTGTTGTCCCTGGCTCACGTATATAGATTACCGGCAGTTTCAACCTCTTTAAATGTTGGTAGAGAAGCTCAGAGTGGGTGCTCTTTCCGCAGCCTTCAGGGCCTTCGAAGGTAATAAATACGCCTCTTAAATTTTTCTTCGCCATTGTGTACCTTCCTTTGAATCTTCTAAAATAATACCTTGCTCTTTTAATTCCTTTCTTATTTTATCTGCCTCTAAATATTTCTTCTCTTTTTTTAATTTGTCTCTGAGCTTAATCTTTTCTGTCAACTCTACTTCTAATTTACTTGTTTTTTCCACATCAGGAGAAAGTCCAAAAATACCAGCTAGCTCTTTTATAACATCCATAGCATAACGCAGCTTAAATTGCTTAAACTCGTCATTGCTATCTAATAACTTATTGCAATTATTGACCAATTCAAATAAAACTGACAATGCCCTAGGGGTGTTAAAATCGTCGTCCATATATTCTATAAATTTGTCCTTGAAGGGTTTTATAAAACCGGTTCCTGATTTAATGCTTTTGTTTATATTTACGGTACCATAATCCTTCTCTAATTTATCTTTTAAGATATTTATACGCTCGTATGATCTCCTTACCTCTTGCATCTTCTCTTCGTTATAATCTATAGGCTGCGAATAATGCGCATTTAAAAATAATAATTTTAAAAGGTTGGCATTGCCATATTTGCCCATAAAATCTTTTACAGTCACATAATTGCCTAATGACTTGGACATCTTTTGGCCATTTATAGTTAATAGGCCATGATGCATCCAATAACGGGCAAAGGGCTTACCAGCAAAACTCTCACTTTGAGCAATCTCGTTTTCATGGTGGGGAAAAATTAAGTCTCTGCCTCCGGCATGAATATCAAATGGCTGCCCGAGGTATTTTGAGCTCATCAAGGAGCATTCTATATGCCAGCCAGGCCTACCCTCACCCCAAGGGCTAGGCCAGGAAGGCTCATCTTTCCTAGATTTCTTCCAGAGCGCAAAATCCAATGGGTCTTGTTTATGTTCACCCGGCTCAATACGCGCTCCTGTTTTCATCTGATCTATAGATTGACCAGATAATTTACCGTAATCTTTAAATTTTCTTACGCTAAAATAAACATCGCCGCCTGCCTCATATGCATAACCCTTTTTAATCAATAGAGATATAAATTTCTTCATTCCGCTGATGTGTTCAGTTGCTCTTGGCTCAATATCTGCCTTAGATAAATTAAGGAGTTTTAAATCATGCTCATAGCAAGCTATGTAGCGAGAGGCAACAGCATTCCAATCTTCACCCAATTCCTTGGCCTTGTTGATAATCTTATCGTCAATATCTGTTATATTGCGAATAAACTTGACATCATATCCGCGATATTTTAAAAAATTTCTGATGACCTCAAAGGTATAGAGACTCCTGGCATGACCTATGTGGCAGTCATCATAGACAGTTACGCCGCAAGAATAAATCCCTATTCTTTTTGCTTTTAAGGGTTTGAATTCTTCTTTCTTCTTAGTTAATGTATTATAAATATGAATCTTGGGGAGTTCTTTCATTTATTTTCTAGCTTATCAATCCTCTGACGTATCTCATCCAGGGCCTGCTTGAGAGGATCTAGGATATGTATGTGATCTAGGCTGATATCAATCTTTTTCCCGTCCTGCTTAGTAATCCTGCCAGGCACACCAACTATAGTCGAGTTCACCGGCACATCCTTAATCACAACCGCATTTGCTCCGATATAAGAGTTATCACCCACTGTTATATTCCCTAATATCTTTGCTCCTGTGCCTACGACAACATTATTGCCGATTGTAGGATGGCGTTTGCCTTTTTTAAGACCTGTCCCGCCCAAGGTAACGCCTTGATATAAAAGCACATTATCGCCAATAATAGAAGTCTCACCGATAACCACACCCATGCCATGATCAATGAAGAATCCCCTGCCAATCTGTGCCCCTGGATGTATTTCAATACCAGTAGCAAAGCGCGAAATCTGACTCATCAAACGCGCTAAAAAGAAAAGATGTATTCTATAAAAGAAATGGGCAATGCGGTAAGAAACTAAAGCGTGTAGGCCCTGATAAAGCAAGAGGATCTCAAGAAAACTCTTCGCTGCCGGATCTTTCTTTTGAGCCGCCTTGATCTCTTTGTAAAAAAAGATCGAAATCAGAATCAATTTTAAAAAGAATAGCCCTATAAGTATAATTAATATATTTAAAATGCAGTTCATATCTACGCCCCCTCAATTATTATCGCTGTCGCAAAGCAAGCGATAGCCTCATTATTTCCTATGGGACCTAGCCCCTCAGCCGTGGTGGCCTTTATATTGATATCATCTTTCCTGCTATGCAAAATAGCAGCAAGCTTTTCCTTCATCCTCTCTTTTACTTGGGAAATCTTAGGCTGTTCAGCGACTATCACAGTATCGATATTTCCAATTTTAAAACCTGCATCAGTCATTAATTTAAATACTACATCCAGTAATTTGCTACTTGCCATATCCTTATAAGCTGGATCTGTATCCGGAAATATCTCTCCGATATCGCCTTTACCTAAGGCGCCAAGAATAGCGTCGCAAACAGCATGGATTAAGACATCAGCATCAGAATGACCCAGGAGACCCTTAGAAAAAGGTATCTGGATACCACCCAATATGAGACTACGTCCCTCTCTTAAAGGATGGATATCATAACCAAAGCCGATTTTAACTTTACTCATTCCCATATCTTACTTATTATTAGGTTGAGTATTTGAACTGTTTGGCAATAGCCCTAGCAAAAAGCAAATCATCGCACGTTGTGATTTTAATATTAGAGTAAGAACCGTTAACTACTCCTACCTTGACTTTTAGTCTCTCAACGAGGGCCGCATCATCAGTTGCATCTTGATGAGCACCTTTAGAAAAAGCCCTTTTTAATAAATCTAGCCGAAAGACCTGCGGCGTCTGAACCTCACAAAGCAAACTTCTATCAAGCGTATTTTTGATAAATAAATGCTTATTGCTTCTTTTTAGGCTTTTAATCGTGCATTTCGCTGGAACAGCACAAATGCTCGCATTGTACCTGAACGCCTCATTAACAACTCGATTGATGAGTGATCTATTAAGGAACGGCCTTGCGGCATCATGGATCAAAACAAATGTGTGTTTGTCGCCTCTTATCTTCTTTAAGCCATTACTCACAGAGGCCTTGCGCGTTCGCCCGCCAACTACAATATGTTTTACTTTTTTGAACCTATACTTTTCTACCAGTCTCTTGGCAGCAAATAATGTCTTTCTACTAGTGACAAGTATGATCTCATTTATCAGGGGATGCTGGGTAAGCGAACTAAGGGCGAAGAAAAGGATTGGCCGCTTATTAATCAAGACAAACGTCTTGGCTAATCTGCTTCCTAGACGCTGTCCCTTGCCTCCTGCGGCAACTATGGCGATGACTTTCGCTTTTCGTTTTATATCTGCCACCTTAACCAAAACGAAAAAAACTAATTTTGTTTCTGGTTTCCTTGATGAGGTTGAAGTTTGGCAAATACCATTCGGCCTGCCTGCGTCTGCAGGACTGAAGTAACCACAACCTTAATAGTATGATTAATCTGACTTCTGGCTTCCTCAACTACGATCATTGTGCCATCATCCAAATAGGCGATTGCCTGTTTATGCTCCCTTCCCTCTTTAATTAATTTTACCTCTAGGGTCTCTCCCGGAAATACCACAGGTCTAAGTGCATTAGCAAGTTCGTTAATATTTAAGACCTTGACACCTTGTAATTCCGCAACGCGATTCAAATTGAAATCCAGGGTAAAAATCTTTGCCTCTAATAATCTACCCAGTCGCACTAACTTTGCATCCACATCTGGAACGTCAGGAAAATCCTCCTCGTGGATGATGATCTCCAGTGAGCTATCCTTTTGAATATTATGCAGTATCTCTAAACCACGCCTGCCCCGCTGGCGCTTAATAGTATCGGCAGAATCAGCAATCTGCTGCAACTCCTTCAAGACAAAACGCGGCACCAATAATCTAGCTGAAAGAAAAGCTGTCTTGCAAAGATCAACTATTCTACCGTCGATAATTGCGCTGGTATCAAGCAGGATGACATCTTCAGCCTGCCCCTGTCGGCTCAGTCTTACATAAGGAATAATGATGTTGAATTCATCCTTGCCGCGCATGGCCATAATCATACCCAGATAACAGAAGACAAGCGTAAGAATAACTCTAATTGAAGAGATATTGCCTTCATCAAGCGGAATCAGGCTAATAGCATCAGTAAGCAATTTTGCCATAATTAAACCTAGGATAAGACCAAATACAGCACTGGAAAGTCCCCGCACAGATACGCGCCGCATTCCTCTCTCTAAGAATATTATCAGCCAACTTGCGAAGAAACCAACGCCTGCACCCAAGATGGCATTATCATTAAAACCGCCTGTAATGTAACCAATAGTCGTTCCTGAAAGAATAAAAAAAAGTCGGATAATAATTAAAGTCATTTAAAATACCTCCTTAAATATATAATAAGTTTTAAAATACCAACTGCATTGCATCTTTAACTATTTTAACGCCGGAGAAAGAAATATCTTTTTTCCCCTTATCGCTTCTGCTGATCTCTTTTATGTTTGATTCAGGAATAACAATATTAGTAAAACCTAATTTTAAGGCTTCTTTTATTCGTAAACTGCAGTTAGATATACTGCGCACCTCAGCTGAAAGCCCTACCTCGCCTACTATCATTAAGGCCGATGATATCTCTTTATTCTTCAGGCTTGAGGCTATAGCAAGCATCATGCCTAAATCAGCCGCAGGATCATCTACAACAATGCCTCCGGCAACATTAACAAATATATCCTTATCACCAAGCGGCAAACCTAACCTTTTCTCCAGAACAGCAACCAAAAGTAGAAATCTATTATAATCTATGCCCTGACAACGACGCCGCACTATATTAAATCCTGCTCTAGAGACTAAGGCCTGAATCTCAATTAACAACGGCCGTGAGCCTTCCATAATAGCAACTACAATAGAACCGGAAACCTTCCTAGCCCTCTGAGATAAAAAGATCTGGGAAGGATTACTGACTTGCTGTAGGCCGCTTTCCGTCATAGCAAAAAGACCAATTTCGTTAGTTGAGCCAAAACGATTTTTTGCTGTGCGCAAGATCCTATATAGAGAAAGCTTATCGCCCTCAAAATATAAAACCGTATCCACGATATGCTCAAGCAGCTTAGGCCCTGCCAATGTCCCTTCTTTGGTGACATGACCTATAAGAATCAAGGAGAAGCCATCTAATTTCGCAAGCTGAGTAAGAGTGCCTGCGCATTCTCGTACCTGGGTAATAGTGCCAGTGCTTGAGGCAATCGCCGGATTATATACGACCTGGATTGAGTCTAAAAATACAACCTGGGCCTTAAGCGCCTTTATATACTTTATTATCTCTTCCAGATTTGTCTGGCTCACAATGAACAAATTTTCGTTAAAATCTTTATCAATCCTAACAGCACGCAGTTTCGTCTGCTTTAACGACTCCTCAGCGCTAATGTAAAGTACTTTCCTGCCCTCTTTACTTAAATTAATTGCTGCCTGCAAGGCAATGGTGGATTTTCCTATGCCGGGATCGCCACCTAAGAGAACTACAGAACCAGAGACTAACCCTCCGCCCAATACCCTATCTAGCTCTGCTAATCGTGTTGATATTCTGGGTTTATCCTCTAAACTGATATCGCCAAGCAAGACTGGGGCCTCTTTTGAAAATATCCGCTCCTGACCAACCTGCGGCAGTTGAGGCATTTCTTCCGCAAGAGAATTCCAACTCGAACAATCAGGGCAACGGCCCAGCCACCTGGGAGATTGATAACCACACTTCTGACAGTTAAATACCGTCTTTGTCTTCATTATTCCTCTTGGGGCTTTCGCATCAACTTCCAGGGATGCTTCTTTATATCTTCAATAAATTCCTTTGTATCAGTATAGATTGCTTCGTCAGAAATAAATTTTCCAGCAGTACCATCTCCACTATTTATCTTTTCCATAATCTCAGAAAGCGATTTCGAGGCCTCTTCTAAATTCTCCAAGACCTGGTTATATGCCTCTTTGTTTTTCTCATTCAAGATAAAATTATTAATTGCATCAATGCTTTCTCTTAACTTCAGCGCAATCTCTCTTCCTAGCTCGGTAATTTCCTGCATTGGTATGGGATCTTTACCGATAATCGTCTCACCCGGCTTAAACAGATGCGCATAATCTAGGCCGGGAATTATCTCTATATATTTTTCGCCCAAAAGACCTAAGGTATTAATCCATACCTTCGAATCCTGCGGAATTATGGTTGAGTCAGTAACACGTGCTAAGACCTCTACTTCGTTCTTTTGTGTCTGCCTATTAAATCTCACGGAGATCTTTCTCACCTGTCCTACATCAACACCTGCCAGCCTTACGGGAGAACTTATCTTAACCCCATTGGCAAATCCAAAAACTATCTTTACATCTTTTGACTTAGTAAAGAGTTTTATATCCCCGATAGAGAATACAAATACGACGAAAATAATTACCCCGACCAAAGAAAAGATTCCAACCTTAATTTCATTTTTAAATTTTAATCCCATTTATCCTCCTTGGCAAAAACACTAAAATCACTCTGTTACGTGACCAAAAACCAGATTTTCCGCATCTGTTATCGCGCCAGAAGAAGCGCCAGTAATAAACTGCTTTACAAATGGATTGGTTGAATTTTTAATCTCATCTGGCGTTCCCATCTGGATAATCTTTCCGCTATAAAGCATTGCAATTCTATCGGCAACTTTGTAAGCACTCGTCATATCATGAGTCACAACAACACTTGTAACCTCTAACTTATCATGTAATTCTATTATTAAATCATTAATAGCGTCGGCTGTTATTGGATCAACACCAGTAGTAGGCTCATCATAAAGAATTATATTGGGATTCATACATATGGCACGTGCTAAGGCCACCCTTTTCTTCATGCCTCCGCTTAAATCCGAAGGCAGAAGATGCTCAATATCTTTTAAACCAACCATGCCTAAGGCCTCTTTTACTTTTTTAACAATGGTCGATTTATCAAGATCAGTATATTCACTCAAAACAAAACCAACATTTTCGCCCACATTAAGCGAGTCAAACAGAGCGCCACCCTGAAAGACCATGCCTATCTTCATACGCAGTCTGAACAGATTCATCTGTTCATCATTCAACTTATTAACCTCTAGGCCATCAATGATAATACTACCCTCTTGCGGCCGTAAAATACCCACAATGTGTTTCAAAAGAACACTTTTACCACATCCAGAGCGGCCAATAATAACCTTTGTTTCTCCTGTCTTGATAATCAGGCTTAATCCGTCTAATACCTTGGAAGTATTAAACGATTTGTAGATATTGTGTATTTCTATCATTATAATCTCTAGATAAGGCTGAGTAATCTTTGCTAAGCCTAGAGTATAAAATAAAACAGCGCAGTAAAAATACAGTCAGTAGTAATTACCAAGATAAAAGAAATAACAACACTTAATGTAGTTGAACGACCTACACCTTCTGCGCCTCCGGCTGCCCTTAAGCCTTCATAACAGCTTATAAGAGCAATGAGCATTCCGAAAACCATACTTTTAATCAATCCGCTGTATAAATCCTTTAAGACCAAAGATTGAAATGTCATTTGGATATACATTGCTGAGCTCACGCCCAGACGATACACACATATGATATAACCACCCATTATACCTACAAGATTAGTGTATATCACAAGCAAAGGCAGCATTATCACCATGCCCAGGAAACGGGGGACAACTAGATATTTAATCGGATTAGTAGCCAATGTTCTCAATGCATCTACCTGCTCGGTTACTGTCATCGTACCAACCTCTGCAGTAATTGCTGCACCCACACGTCCGGCGACAATTAAGGCAGTAAATACAGGCCCTAATTCACGTACGAGTGAAAGTGCGACAATATTGGCTATATAAATTTCTGAAGAAAGTTTCTTTAGAAGGTATGTAGACTGAAAGGCAAGGATCATGCCTGTGAATAAAGCCACGACTGAGACAATTGGCAGACTGTCAAGGCCTATTCGTTTTGCCTGAAAAATAAAGCGCTTAAAATTAAAAGGCAGAGTAAAAGTAACAACAATAGTCTGATAGCCCAAACTTACTACCCTGCCGAAGTAATTCAAAAATGCAGCCAATCTATCCAAAGCACTCCTCATAACTTTTCCCGCTTAGGGGGAATTTTTCTAAGGGGGTGGGAGTTATTTAAAAATCAACTTGTCTTTTTCTCGGGTAACCTTAAGCTTTGCCCCGTCTTTAAACTTACCGGATATTATCTCTTCCGCAAGCGGATCTTCCAGGTATCGTTGGATTGTACGCTTTAAGGGCCTTGCACCATATACAGGATCAAAACCCTTTTCCACCAATAACTCCTTTGCCTTATTGTCGAGGCTAATTTCCACATTCTGTTCTTTTAATCTTGAGGCAACCTCGTTTACTTCAATATCAACTATTTTTAGCAAACCTTCTTTCTCAAGCTGCTTAAAAACTATAATATCGTCAAGGCGATTAAGAAATTCCGGCTTGAAGGTTTTCTTCACCTCATCAAGAAGCTTCTGCTTCATATCATCATATGAGGCCTGTGCCTTTTGAGAACGAAAACCTATTGAGCCTTGCCGGCGCAAAATATCCGCACCCACATTAGAGGTCATAATCAAAATCGTGTTTCTAAAACTGACCTTGCGGCCAAAGCTATCTGTCAAACGCCCATCTTCTAAAACCTGTAATAGGATATTAAACACATCCGGATGTGCCTTTTCAATTTCATCTAAAAGTATTACAGCATAAGGACGACGCCTGACCTTTTCTGTAAGCTGGCCTCCTTCTTCATACCCGACGTAACCAGGAGGAGCACCCACAAGCCGTGAGACATTGAATTTCTCCATATATTCTGACATATCCAGCTGGATAAGGGCATCTTCGTCGCCGAACATAAATTCTGTCAAGACTCTTGCTAAGAGGGTTTTCCCTACGCCAGTAGGGCCCAAGAACATAAAAGAACCAATTGGCCGACGAAAATCCTTTATACCTGCCCGAGAACGGCGCACAGAACGAGCAATAACGTCAATAGCCTCCTCCTGACCAATTACTCGACTTCTGATTTTCTCTGCGATCTTCATCAGCTTCTCGGATTCCTTTTCTTCCAGACGGATAACAGGAATACCTGTAATCTGAGACACGATCTTAGCAATTTCCTCTTCGCCGACCTCTGGCCTCAGCTGATCCCTCTTTAAAGACCATTGCTTATTCAAGTCTTCTAATTTCTTCCTGGCCTCTCTTTCTTGGTCACGTAATTTGGCAGCCTTCTCAAAATCCTGGCTTTTTATTAAGGCCTCTTTCTCTTTTTTTAATTCTTCGATTTTAGCCTCTAGTTCTTTTACTTCTGGAGGCAAGGTCATAACCGCTAAACGACTGCGCGATCCTGACTCATCAATTAAATCAATTGCCTTATCTGGCAAGAATCTTCCGCTAACGTATCTATCCGAAAGCTTGGCAGCTGCTACTATGGCCTCATCTTTAAATTTTACTCTGTGATGCGCTTCATATCTATCTCTCAATCCTTTTAAAATCTCTATAGTCTCTTCAACATTGGGCGGATCAACGATAATCGTCTGAAATCTGCGCTCTAGGGCTGCATCTTTCTCAATATGTTTTCTGTATTCATCCATTGTTGTTGCGCCGATACACTGGATCTCACCCCGAGAAAGTGCAGGCTTTAATATATTAGAGGCATCAATAGCCCCTTCAGCTGCACCTGCGCCTACCAACGTATGCAACTCATCGATAAATATTATCACATCTTTAGAGCGCTTAATCTCATCCATTACTGCCTTAATTCGCTCTTCAAATTGACCGCGGTATTTAGTGCCAGCAACCATCAGGGCTAAATCGAGAATGACTATGCGTTTATTCCTCAATATCTCTGGGACATTGCCAGCAACAATCAGCTGCGCAAGACCTTCTACAATTGCAGTTTTACCCACACCAGCCTCGCCTAATAACACAGGATTATTTTTAGTGCGTCTACTTAGAATCTGTATCACGCGTTCAGTTTCATTCTTTCTGTTAATTACCGGATCAAGTTTATTCTCTCGCGCAAGATGGGCCAAGTCTCTACCAAAGGCATCCAATGCAGGAGTTTTACCTTTAGTCTGCTGCTGCTGAAACCCAGGCACAGAAGAACCTAGAATATCCATAACCTCATTCCTTACCCGATTTAAATCAGGTCCTAAATTTATCAATACCTGACTTGCTACGCCTTCTCCCTCACGGATCAGGCCTAAAAGTATATGTTCCGTGCCAATATAATTATGGCCAAGGGAACGTGCCTCTTCTGCTGCTAGTTCCAAAGACTTCTTTGCCCGAGGCGTAAAAGGAATATCTCCTAAAATTTGGGTCGTAGGACCAGGTTGAACCAACTTCTCTACTTCAATTCGGATAGTCTCAAGGCTCAAACCCAACTTCTGCAATACAGCGGCAGCAACTCCTTCGCCTTCCCGGATAAGACCAAGAAGAAGATGTTCAGTCCCAATATAATCATGGTTAAAACGCCTCGCTTCTTCTTTGGATAAAATAATGACTTTTCTTGCACGTTCTGTAAAACGATTAAACATCTTGGCCTCCAAAATTAAATTTCATAAAAAACAGTTTAGTTATGTATCAACCTCTCTCTTATCAAAGAGGCGCGTTTTGAATCCCTTTCTGTTGGGGTTAATTTCTTGCCGCTTATCTTCTGTAGATGAGCAGGCTGAGTAAGTATCAATAGCTCATTAAGCAATTTCTTATCAATATCTCTTAACAATTTTAAATCAAGTCCAAGTCTTACCATTGATAAGAGCTCAATTGTCTCATTACTGGAAATTATATGGGCATTCTCTAAAATCCCGAATGCACGAAAAACTCTATCCTGGAGCGTGGAAAGATGCTGTGTTAAGAGCTTTTGACGCGCTGCCTGTTCCTGATCAGCAATCTGACGGATAACGCTTTTAATATTACTGATAATATCCCCTTCAGAGAGCCCCAAGGAAACCTGATTGGAAACCTGAAAGAAATTCCCGCTTGCCTGAGTGCCTTCACCATAAAGACCGCGCACATTAAAACTTAGTTTTGCCACAGCAGCTAATATACGATTAATCTGCTTTGTCATAACTAAGGCCGGAAGATGCAACATCACAGAACCACGCATGCCTGTTCCGGTATTTGTAGGGCAAGCTGTCAGATAACCTAAATCAGCTAAATAGGCGAAATTTAATTCTTCAGATAAAGCCGTATCGATTTCATCGATAATCTTCCAGGCGCCATCCAGATTAAAACCAGACTTCATAACCTGAAGCCTTAGATGATCCTCCTCGTTAACCATCAAAGAGACAACTTCATCTTCGGTCAATATAAGCGCCTTATGATTACTTCTTAAGGCCAACTCATGACTCATCAAATGTCTTTCAATAAGGAACTGTTTATCAACATTGTCCAGATTGACTAATCTAAAAGACAATACATTTTTGAACTGGCTTATCTTTTTCACAGCCTCCAAAACCATATTAAGGACATTCTCTTCCTTTTCCTTGCTGCCCCAATGAGGAAAAGGACATTTTTCAATATTCCTAGCAAGACGAATCCTGCTTGATATAACAATATCTGAAAGTGGTCCTTCTCCTTTTAACCACTCACTTCTGCGCTTTAATAAATCATTAAGTACCATACTCATCAATCACCTCTTATCAGGATCTGTCTGTTTTCCCTCAATCTGCCTGATGGCATCTCGCAGGCGAGCCGCCTCCTCAAATTCCTCTGAGGCTATGGACTTGCGCAATCCTTCTTTTAGCTCTCCTAGATTAAGAGTGCGCTTTTTTGTCTTTGCGACTTGAGCAAGTTTTAGCGGCGCCTTACCCATATGTTTATTAGAACCATGTATCCGCTTCAGCAGGGAATCTAGATATCTTCTAAACTGGCTATAACATTCACTGCAGCCAAGTCTGCCGATTTTCTTAAAATCCTTATAAGTAAGGTGGCAATTCTGACATTCAACACCAAATGTATCTTGTGTCTGTAAGGGTTTGTCAAAATCAGCTAGGCCTGCCAAAAGGTCAGAGAGGCCAAACTGCTGCTCCATCTGCATACTTTTGGTTTGAGCGCAGGTTTCGCAAAGATGCAATTCTTTCACCTGCTCATTGACAATCTCTGTTAGGTGTACTGTTGCTTCATTCTTAGCACATATATCGCAAAGCATTTTTTGCCTCCGTCACAGGAATATCTTACGATTATCTGTATCTATCAATATCTCACTCCCTCTGTTTTTGTGAGCTCTTTGAATTCCTGGCTTATTAATCTAGTAATCTTACCCGGCTTACCCTTATCGATTACTCTTCCGTCTACCTTAACAACAGGGACAATCTCTGCAGCTGTTCCAGTTAAAAAACATTCATCGCTGATATAAACTTCATGCCGAGTAATAACATGCTCATGAGCTGGAATGCCTAAACTTTTAGCAATACCTAAAACCGCATCGCGTGTGATACCACGTAAGGTTCCCATACATTGCGGTGGCGTAAAAAGTTCATTATTCTTCACTATGAAAATATTATCTCCCGTACATTCAGCAACATAACCAAGACTATCAAGCATTATTGCCTCCTGAAAACCAGCATTTATCGCCTCAATCTTTGCCAAGATATTATTTAAATAGTTTAATGACTTTAATTGCGGATTCAAGGCCTCCGGCAGGTTGCGTACCGTAGGAACAGTAATAATCTCCATCCCCTTATCATAAATATGTTTTGGATAGAGAGCTATCTTATCAGTAATAATAAAAAGTGCCTCTTTACCCTTGCATTTGCGTGGATCAAGCCCTAGATCACCCACGCCGCGAGTTACTACAACGCGGATATAGGCATCCTTTAATCTGTTTGCGCGCAATGTCTTAATAATCGCTCCCTTCAAACCTTGCTTGCTAACTGGCATAGATAATATAAGCGTATGAGCTGTCTCAAATAATCTATCAATATGCTCATCTAATTTAAAAATCAACCCCTTGTAGGAACGAATGCCTTCAAACGCACCATCACCATAAAGAAGACCGTGATCAAAGCAGGAAACAACTGCCTTTTCTTTATTAACAAGCTTACCGTTTAAATATACCTTCATAGATTATTCCTCCCTCGATGAGGACGACAAGTTACTTGTGTCCTCATTTAACCTCCTGTAGCACTAATTCCTTACTAATCAATCCATCGCGAATATTAATAAGTCTGCCGCAACCACTAAATAAATCCTGCTGGTGCGTTACGACAACTATGGTGCGCTTTTTTTCTCTATTAAGATGCATCAATATACCTCTAATCTCCTCACCGCAGCGGGAATCAAGATTTCCCGTGGGCTCATCGCAAAGGATAATATCCGGATCATTGATAAGTGCCCGGGCAATAGCCACGCGCTGTTTCTCGCCTCCGGAGAGTTTTGCCGGCGAAAAATCAAGACGATCCTTTAGGCCTAACATTGCTAAGGCATCTTGAGCGCGACTGCGTATAGTCTTCTTTGATGCTAGAGACAACTTATTATCCTTATAAAAATTCTGCGAAATCAAAAGAGGCAACAAGACATTTTCTAAGACAGTAAATTCACCCAATAAGTGATAGAATTGAAAAACAAAGCCGATCTTCATGTTTCGCAATCTTGCCCTTTTCTCATCAGACAAGGAATAGATATCTTCACCGCCTAAAACCACCCTGCCGCTAGTTGGACAATCAAGGCCTCCTAAGATATGAAGCAATGTGGATTTGCCGGCTCCGGATGGCCCAGCAATAACAACAAATTCAGAGGCGCCTATATCAATATCAATGCCCCTTAAAACAGGAAACAGTTTTGTGCCTTCTTTATATGTCTTGATAATCGCGCTGGCACTAATCAAACTATCCTCTCTTCTCATTCGTAACGTAAGGCCTCCACAGGTTCAAGTGAGGCAGCTCTGCGTGCCGGATATAGAGTTGAGACAAGACAAATGAGAAACGCTGCCAAGACAATTGTAGCAACCTCTGTCAATTTTAGATACACAGGTAGATATTGAATATAATAGATATCCTGCGGCAATCTAATAAATTGGTATTTTGACAATAACATACACAGACCAACACCTAGGCCAAGGCCGCTAACTATGCCCAGAGATCCAACAAAGATCCCCACGAGCATAAAAATCCTATTTATGCCTTTAGAGCTTAAGCCGATAGATTTTAAAATACCAATATCCTTTGTCTTATCAGTCACAAAGACGTTCAAGGTAGAAATAATATTAAAGGCAGCCACGAGAACAATAAGGGTTAAGATTATAAACATTGTAATCTTCTCAAGCTTTAAAGCTGCAAAAAAATTACGATTTAGCTCAATCCAGGTGCGCACACTGTAAGCTGGGCCTAGGATATCTTTAAATTTTTCTTTCAAGGCAGACGTTTTATGAATATCTTGGGAATTAATCCCTATGCCTGAATAAAAACCATCCATTAACAATAACTCTTGGGTGTCCTTAATATTTGCAAAAACTAAATTCAAATCATAATCATAATAACCACTTTTAAAGATTCCGCCGATTCTAAAAGGATAGCGCTTATTTGTGATGGGAGAAAGGACTACCACCTCATCACCCAGAGCTAAATCCATTCCCTTTAAGAGCTCCTCACCAACCAATAATTCGCCTTCTTGAATTCGAGGTGGATTAACCTTGATATAGGAAGCTATATTATTCAAACCTGCCTCTTTTACAAGATCTATACCCCGAATATGAACACCTCTAAAACGATCGTAAGTTGCCAAAAGCACCTGTCCGCTTACGAATGGACTATAACCTGAAACCTCATCCAGGGAGTCGATCTTTTCAAAGACAGAATCAGCCGCTGAAATTCCTATATTGCTATCAATCGTAATATTATAATTAAGGCCTAAAATCTTGGATTTTAAATCCTTATCAAAACCAGACATCACCCCTAAAACTACAATAAGCGTCATCACTCCGATAGCTACTCCTAAAACAGACACTAGGGTCATAACCGAGAAAAACCTCTTGCGATTACTGTTTAGGAAATACTTTAATGCAATCCAAAGATATGTCTTCATAATTACTCAAGTGGCTTCAAAAGCGGAAATAGTATTACTTCCCTGATGGATGCAGAATCAGATAAAAGCATTATCAGCCTATCCATGCCTATGCCTAACCCGCCACAAGGAGGCATACCGTATGATAAGGCCGTGATATAATCTTCATCAAGCCGACGCGTCGAGCCTTTTTCATCCTGCTTTAACTCTTCTTGGAAACGCCTCTCCTGCTCTATGGGGTCATTCAACTCAGAGTAGGCATTTGCAATTTCCAATCCTCCAATAAATAACTCAAAGCGCTCCACAAGCAGGGGATTATCCGCCTGTCTCTTTGCCAAGGGACAAGTTTCAGCAAACCAATCTGTCAAAAAAACAGGTTTATCAATAGATGCCGGCTCAAAGATATCAGTAATCAGATTCAGAATCTGAGAACGACTTAGTTTATTCACTGCAGCCCCCTCTAGCTGTGGTAAATCTTTGCCCTTCTTCTTTAACTTCTCAATCCACTGTTTGAGAGGATCATCAGGATTGATATCGTAATTTTCTTTCATCAGCTTTGCAAACGACAGTCTCTTCCAGGGCCGCTTTAAATCTATTTTTTTGCCCTGATAGCTAATATAGGTAGTACCTGAGATTTCCTCTACTAAATGACTTATCAGCTCTTCGCATAAAACGATCATATCCTCATAATCTGCATAAGCTGTATAGACCTCAAGCATGGTAAATTCAGGAGAATGCCGCGTTGATATTCCTTCATTGCGGAAGTTTCTGTTAATCTCATAGACCTTATCTAATCCAGCGACAATAAGCCGTTTTAAATATAACTCAGGAGCAATACGTAAATATAAATCTAAATCCAGGGCATTATGATGTGTCTTAAATGGCCTTCCTGTTGCGCCTCCGGCAACAGGCTGCATCATTGGCGTTTCAACATCCAGGAAACCTCGCGAGTCGAAAAACTCTCTTGTCTTTGCAATTATTTTAGAACGCTTCAAGAATATATCTTTCACCTTATCATTAGATAGCAAATCTAGATATCTTTGGCGAAAGCGAGTCTCAACATCCTTTAGGCCGTGCCATTTTTCCGGCAAGGGATTTAAGGTCTTGGTTAAAAGAGTAATGCTTTCGACCTTTATTGTTGGCTCTCCTGTTCTTGTCTTAAAAGGCTCTCCCTTTACTCCAATAAAATCGCCTATATCAAGAACTTGCGAGAAAAGCCAGAAACTCATCTCATCTAGAGAATCCTCTCTTATATAAAGCTGTATTTTTCCGCTTGAATCCTTGATATCCATGAAATTAGCCTTGCCGTGTAAACGCTTGGCAATAATTCTTCCGGCCAGATTCACGTTCTTAAGCTTTGTGAGATCCTTTAAGCAATCAGCGATTTCAGATGTACGCTTAAATTTAGCCCCAAAAGGAGCTATCCCCTTCTCTTCTAATAACTTAATCTTATTCCTTCTTTCTTTGCCTTGGGTAGTTTCTTCCATCATAGCTTAATATTATATAGTAGAAAAAATAGCGTGTCAACGAAAAGCCAAACAGGGAAAGATAGCCATTATTAGGAAGGTAGGGCCAAAAGAATCAAGTGAACTCTTCAATCAACTCCCGCTTAGAAACCTTACCACTTGAGGTCTTAGGAAGCGAATCTCTAAATTCAATGCTTCGGGGCACTTTATAGCTTGCTATATTCTTGCGCAGATAACGTAAAAACTCCTGCTCGGTTACCTTGCGCCTTTCTTTCAATACCAGAAATGCCTTGGGTATTTCCCCATGATGCTCATCCTTTAATCCAACAACAGCTACCTCTTTAACAGCCGGATGCCTGAAGAAAATCTCCTCCACTTCTCTGGGATAAACCTTTAAGCCCCGAACATTAATCATGTCTTTCTTTCTATCCACAATATATATAAAACCCTTGTCATCGATTTTAGCCAGATCCCCTGTATGAAGCCAACCATCTCTTAGGGCCTCTTCTGTTTCCTCCTGGCGGTTAAAATATCCCTTCATAACATTGCCGCCTTTTACGACTAACTCGCCCACTTCTCCTATTGATACTGGCCTTCCTTGTTCATCTATGATTTTTACCTCTACGCCTTCTAAAGGCTTACCAATAGAACCTGAAACCCTCACACCTCTTAAAGAATTCAAGGAGACTACAGGTGAGGTCTCTGTTAAACCATACCCTTCCAAGAGCGGAACGCGGAATTTCTCCTGGAACTTATTCAATGTATCAGCCGGTAAAGCAGCAGCCCCGGAAATACAAAGCCGCAAAGGACTAATAAACGGCAAGGTCAAAATCTTTAATATCCGCATATGCACTAAAACATTATAAACAGCAGGCACAGAAACGAATGCCGTTACCCTATGCCTGAGTATAGCCTCTATTACTTTTGAAAAAGGCCTAACCCCTTCTAAGATTGTCATTGTCCCCCCTTTAGCAAGAGGAAGTAACATGCATACAGTTGAAGGAAAAGAATGAAAAAGAGGCAGCATGCAAATAAAATTATCGCTTTGTTTTACTTCAATCGCCTCAGCACAGGCAAACACATCAAAAAGTAGATTTCCATGTGTAAGCATTGCTCCCTTAGGCTGGCCAGTTGTACCTGAGGTATAAAGAATAACAGCAACGTCAGGTCTTTTGGCAATGCTTTTAAGCCCGGCGAAACCGAAATTCTTTAAGGGCATCTTTAAAAAGGAAAGGATTTGCGTTATATCCGCATCAACAAATAAGACGTCTTCCAGACTAGAAGCCTCTCTTCTTAAAAATTCGACTGTTTTTGAAAACTTGCTGTTTGTGATTAAAAACCTTAAATTGCAATCCTCAAGTATCCTCTTTAATTCCTCTGGTTTTAAAAAATGATTCAGAGGCACAACCGTTGCTTCCCGGTTAAGAATGGCAAAATAAGAAATAACAAAATCGCTGCAATTGCCCAATAAGATGCCTACCCTGTCTCCCCTGCGAATGTTTAAACGCGATAATCTAAGACCTAAGCGAACAACCTCGCTTACTAGCTGGCGGTAGCGAATAGCCTTATTCTTATAGATGACTGCTTTGTTTTTGGGGTATTTTTGGGCAGTTTCTTTAAGTAATTCTATTAGATTCTGCATGACAAAATACTAAAATGGTGAGATTGTAAGAAATCGTGACTGAGGAATTCTAAATTATCTTGTCTCTTTCAATATTTCTTTTGCTGCTTTTATTCCTGCACCGATTTGGAATTTATAACCCATATCTTTTAAAGTATCCTCTAAAGCAGAAATAGCAGTAATGATATCTCTGGCATTGATGTAACCCATATGGGCGATGCGAATGATTTTACCTTTAAGCTTTCCCTGACCGCCAGCTATTCCTACTCCATAGGTATCGCGCATTATCTTTACTAATTTTACGCCGTCAATATCAGGGGGTAAATTTATCGCGGTTACAGCATCTGAGGGGCTCCTGCTAAAAATAGAAAGCCCTAAGGCAACTGCTGCCTTCTTGAGAGCCTCTCTATAAAGAGAAAACCTCTTAAAACGCTGCTCTAATCCCTCTTTCTTCATAAGGCTCAAAGCCTCTTTCAAGGCTACAACCAAACTAACAGCAGGAGTAAATGGCGTATCAGGTTTATCAACTATCTTTTTTGCTTTTCGCAAATCAAAATAATAGCGGCTTAAATCAGAACTCTCCATTAAGGAATAGGCCTTAGGGCTCATGCTGATAAAGGCCAATCCAGGAGAAAGCATCAGGCCTTTCTGAGAACCACAAACAACAACATCAACTCCCCATTCGTCTGTCTCTAAATCAACAGCGCCTAAAGCACTAATTGCATCTACAACAAGCACGCATTTATGATTGCCTACAATAGAACCTATTGCCTTAATATCACTAGATGTGGCAGTTGAGGTCTCACATAAAGTTGTGAACACTGCCTTAATATCTTCGTTGGCCTTTAATTTCTCCTCGATTACTTGAGGGTCTACAGCCTCACCCCATTGGACATCAACTATCTCTGCATCAACACCGTAGGCCTGGCATATCTCTGTCCAACGCTCTCCGAATTTCCCGCCTTGGACGCAAAGCGCTTTATCGCCTCGCGAGAGGAGATTTACTACGGCTGCCTCCATTGCTCCTGTTCCTGAAGAAGTAAGAATAAATATATCATTCTTGGTTTTAAATATCTCTTTCAAATCATTCAGGCACTCTCCTAGAATCTCTTGGAATGCCTTTGTGCGATGATGAATGATCTCTCTAGATAATGCCTCTCTAACCTCAGGCGGCAATGGAGTTGGTCCTGGAGTAAGTAAGTAGGTCTTATTCATATGAAAAGCTCCCTGTTTTATTTCTTCTTTTGATGCTCAATAACCTCATCTACCAAGCCATAATCTTTTGCCTCTTGGGCGCTCATAAAGTAATCACGGTCAGAATCCTTAACTATTCTTTCTATTGACTGACCTGTATGACGCGCAAGTATTTCATTAATCTTATCTTTCATGCGCAAAATTTCCTTTGCCTGAATTGAGATATCGCTGGCCTGACCTTGAACGCCACCCCAGGGCTGATGAATCATCATACGTGCATGAGGCAGGGCAAAACGTTTACCTTTACTTCCAGCTGCCAACAGCAGCGCTCCCATGCTCGTAGCCTGACCAACACAGTAAGTAGCCACAATCGGTTTTATAAATTGCATCGTATCATAAATTGCCAGACCTGCTGTCACAGAACCACCCGGAGAGTTGATATAAAGATTGATCTCTTTATTAACATCCTCCATCTGCAGAAAAAGCAACTGCGCAATTATCAGATTTGAGATATGGTCATCAATCGCTGTACCTACGAAAATAATCCTGTCCTTCAGGAGCCGAGAATAAATATCATAGGCGCGCTCCACCCTTCCAGTTGTCTCAACTACCATCGGAATTAAGGTCTGCATTTTCTCATCCATTTTTCACCCCCATTTTGCATTCTCAAACAAAAATTCTACTGCCCTCTGGGTAACCAGAGATGCATCCTTTACCTTAAGATTTTCTTTTTTGGAAATCTCTTCTAGTAACAAAAATATCTTTGTTTCTCGCTGACAGGCCTGTTCTAGCTGCGGCTTAAGCTCCTTAAGTTTAGTCTCTATTTCTTCTTGCTTTTGACCGTACGCCTTTAACCTGTAACTTGTCTCTTGCTGGCGTCTTTCTAACTGCCGTTCTACTAAAACACGCGGGGCATCAACGGGATTATCTTTAAGAAGCTGCTCAATAATTTGATTAAAGGCGTCATGATAGGATTCCTCTTGAGATTTCAAAAAGAGCTGTTTTCTCAAAAATTCCTTAAATTCATCCAGGGTTTTATAGCCTAAGCTTCTGGCAAGATTGTCGCTAATATCATTTTCACGCTCTCTATCTTTAGCAAGGGCCTTTATCTGCTCCTCTATTTCTTCTTCCTTAACCTCTGGTTCTTTCCTTTTAATCTTAATCCCTTTATATGAGCTCAAATTCATTTCCGGCCTTACCTCTACCTTAGCCTTGAACTTTAGAACATTATTATTCAACGAGACGTCTGATATCTCAGGCGGCCCATAGGAAAAGAGATTTTTCTCTTTGAGGCTCTCATCATAGGCCTGAGGAATAAGGGTCTTTAGTAACTCCTCATGTGCTAATTGATTGTGGTGTTTTTCAAGAATCTGCCTGGGAGCAGTACCAGGACGAAAACCAGGTACCTTGGCCTTTTTTGAAATCTCAGCATAGACCTCATCGAGTTTGGTCTTGACTGTCTCTTGATCTACCTCAATATTAACCTCTCTTAAACAAGCATCCAATTTTTTTATTTCTGATTTCATAGAATCTCCTCACATGCAGACTTCACATCTTGAACTTCTCACCCAGGTAGACCTTTCGCGCCTGGGCATCATCAATCAAATCTTTAGCCTTTCCTGATATAAGAATACGGCCTTCATTAATAACATATGCCCTGTCAGTAATAGAAAGTGTCTCACGTACGTTATGGTCAGTAAGCAAAATCCCTAGACCTTTCTCTTTTAATTCCTTGATTAATTCCTGGGCCTCGGCAACCACAATAGGGTCAATACCAGAAAAAGGCTCATCCAAGAGGATAAACGATGGCTTGGTAACTAATGCCCTGGTAATTTCCAATCGTCTGCGTTCACCGCCTGAAAGGGTATATGCCTTGCTATTCATCAAATGAGAAATCTTCAGCTCTTCCAAGAGATGCTCTAACCTGCGGCGTCTCTCATGCTGGGAAATATTCAATGTCTCTAGAATTGCCATGATATTTTCCTGCACTGTAAGTTTTCTAAAGACAGAGGGTTCTTGAGAAAGATAGGCCATACCGTAGCGAGAACGTTTATGTATGGGCATCTTTGCAAGCTCTTGCTGATCTAGTATTATCTTGCCCTTATCTGGAGCAACAATACCCATAATCATGTAAAATGTGGTAGTTTTGCCTGCCCCATTAGGGCCAAGAAGCCCTACTATCTCGGAACGGCCTACGGTCAGGCTTACGCCATTAACCACCTGACGCGTACCATAAGTCTTTGACAAATCCTTGATTTCTAGAAGCAACATAATAACTCTTTTATTCGTACAAACTTAAGGCCTTCTTCCATAGGCCTTGGGCCTTAAGTAAGATTTCCACTACCTCGCGTACCGCGCCTCTGCCGCCTGCTTTTTTAGTTGTAAAATGCGCGATCTGCTTTATCTCTTTGCAGGCGTTAGAAACAGCAATACTTAAACCGCATTTTTTCATTATTGAATAATCAACCAAATCATCACCTACAAAACAAATCGCATCAACGCTCACCCTAAATCTTTTCTTTACTGATTCTAGGACCTTTGTCTTGGGAAAGATATCCTTATATACTGCGGCTACGCGCATGCTTTTTGCTCTGGGTGTTATAACGCTAGAGCCTTTTGCTGTAACCAACACTGTTTTTATACCCATAAGGCTTAAAAGATACACGCCAAGTCCATCCTGCACATCAAATAATTTCAAATCGCGGCCCGAGCTATCATAAATAATCCTGCCATCGGTTAATACGCCATCTACATCAAGCATCAATAATTTTATTTTTTTAGCCTTAGCTAGAATTGACTTTGTCTTCATGGCCTGTTATACAATCCCTGCCTTTAAAATATCCTGAACATCCACTAGGCCCAAAGGTTTGGCCTTGTTATCAACAACAGGCAGCTCATCAATCTTTTTCTCTTGCAATATACGCAATGCCTCTGCTGCCAGGCAGTCTTTTTTAATAACGCGGGGGTTTCTTGTCATCACTTCGCTGACTCGCCGATGTGGCAAAGTCGCATCTTTACCTAAATGCCTGCGCAAGTCACCGTCGGTAAAAATACCAACCAGGCGTCCCTTCTTATCAATGATGGAAGCAGAACCTGCGCGTGCCTTTGTAATCGCAAAAAGTACTTTTGATACCGGCGTATTCTCTAAAACTACAGGAGAGCTCTTTCCAGAGCGCATTATATCACCAACTGTAAGCAACAACCTTTTACCCAAGGCTCCTCCTGGATGATAAAAAGCGAAATCCTTCTCCTTAAAACCTTTCTTTTCCAACAAACACACAGCCAAGGCATCACCTAAAGCAAGCATAACTGTAGTTGAGGCTGTTGGCGCAAGGCCTAGAGGGCAGGCCTCATATTTGATACTGGCATCAACAACCACATCCGAAAACCTCCCCAGAGTAGATTTGGGAGCTCCTGTAATCGATATTAATTTCACGCCTATCTTTTTAATTATAGGCAAGAAATTCTTCAACTCCTCTGTCTCGCCGCTATTCGAAAGTGCCAGGACACAATCATCGCGCCTTATGCGGCCTAGATCTCCGTGACTTGCCTCAGCAGAGTGCAGCCATAGACTGGGTGTGCCAGTAGAAGAAAGCGTGGCTGAAATCTTCTGGCCGATAATCCCGGCCTTGCCCATCCCTGTAACTACTATTCTACCCTTACATCTATATAATAGATCTAAGGCCTTTAAAAACTTATTATCCAATCTGGGAATTAGCCTCTTAATTGCTTCCGATTCAATCTTTAATACTTGTCTTGCCCGTTTTAAATTCATTTTAATGTTTCCTTTATCTTACAGACGCCTTCTAAGATCTTCTCTAGCTCATTAAAGCTTATCATATTCGGTCCGTCGCAAGGAGCCCTTTGCGGCTTCTCATGCACCTCTAGGAAAAGTCCGTCGCAACCAAAGGCAACAGCAGCACGAGTGTAACCTGCCACAAACTCTCTCTGGCCACCCGAGGCAGTGCCTCCTGCTGCCGGCAACTGCACTGAATGCGTCGCATCAAAAATTACGGGATAACCAAATTTGCGCATTATAGAAAGATTCCTTAAATCAAATACTAAATTATTATATCCAAAACTTGTGCCTCTTTCTGTAAGCAAGATTCTTTTATTCTTTTTTGATTCAATTTTCTTTATTATTTCACCTACGTCCCAGGGTGCCAAAAATTGGCCTTTCTTCACATTGATAATTTTGCCTGTCTGGGCAGCTTCAAGAAGTAGATCTGTTTGCCTGCAGAGAAATGCCGGAATCTGAATAACATCTAAGACTCCAGCTGCTAATTCAACGTCTCTTACGCAGTGGACATCACTTAATATAGGAATACCCAATGTATATCTTATCTCTTTTAAGATCTTGAGTCCGACTCTTATGCCTGGACCGCGAAAAGATGAAAGTGAGGTGCGATTAGCCTTATCAAAACTGGATTTAAAAATCAAGGGCATCTTATATTTAGCGCAGATCCTTTTAATGCGCTTGGCATGATTGAGTGCAAATTTCCTGCCTTCGATTACGCAGGGACCGGCGATTAAAACTAGTTTATCTTTACCTATTATAATTTTCCCTAATTTAATTGTTTTCATCTTCCGTTCAGTAAATTTTGAGCAATTTCCAAATCTTCTGGCGTATCCACACCAATAGTCTCAAATTCAGTTTCAATAACCTTTATTCTATAGCCATTTTCCAACACGCGCAACTGCTCTAGACGCTCGCTTAATTCCAATTCTGACTTTTCTAGATTCTTGAAGGTAAAAAGAAAATCTTTGGTATAGGCGTATAATCCAATATGCTTGAAGAATGTTGGCTTGGCCTTTTCTCCCTCTGCACCAGCGCGTACATAAGGAATACTAGAGCGCGAAAAATACAGGGCCCAATCTGATTTATCCTTAAGCACCTTTACCACATTAGTATTTTCTAAATCCCGGCTGTTTGTTATTTTCTTAATCAGCGTAGCCATATATACTTTTTTATCCCCGAGAAGGACATTAACTAAAGAATCAATCATCTCAGGTCTTATTAATGGCTCATCCGCCTGGATATTAACTACGTTTTTTACTTCAAGCGGATTGACTACTTCACAAATCCTATCTGTGCCTGAAGAATGTTGCTTTGCCGTCATTTCAACCTTTGCCCCGAATTCAGTACATACTCTCTTTACGCGTTCATCATCTGTAGCAATTATAACCGCATCCAGTAATTTGGCCTGTTTTGCTGCCTCCCAGACCAACTGCAGCATGGGTTTCCCGGACAAAGTCTTAAGGACTTTTCCTTCAAAACGCGTTGAACCAAAACGAGCAGGAATAACACCAATATTATCCATGGTATTTATTTAGCCCCTTGGACAACTCATTCAAACTAACTGTTGCCACGCCAACCTTACCCACTACTATACCAGCACAGATATTAGCCAAATGTGCTGCAGTCATAAAATCAGCTCCACAAGCCAGGGCTAGGGTAAAGACAGCAATAACTGTATCTCCGGCACCAGATACATCAAAGACTTCCTGGGCAAGCGTAGGAATGTGCTGACTCTTCTTCCCGCGCTGCATGAGCTGCATGCCTTCATCGCCCATAGTGATGAGTAAGGCCTTGAGATTCAAGCGACTCATAAGTAGCTTGCCAATTTTAGATACATCAACGCCTTTTTTAAACTTCTGACCAGAGGCCTCGCATGCCTCTTTAAGATTCGGCGTTATTGTTGTAACGTTCTTATAGGATTTAAAATGATCTTCTTTAGGATCAACTGTTATGATTTTTTTCTTGCTCCGGGCAAAAGCGATAATAGGTTCAAGCACTCCAGGATCTATAACCCCTTTGCCATAATCCTCGATAATAATCGCATCACATCTTTCTACGTGCCTCTTTACGAAATTAACAATCCTTTTTACGGATTCCTTCTTTATAGGCGCTGTGGTTTCATGGTCCAAGCGCACGACCTGTTGATGATGAGCAATAATACGTGTCTTTAACGTGGTCTGACGAGCCCCTTCTGTGAATACGCCAGAAATATTAACGCCTCTTTTCTTTAATTCCGCTTTTAATCTTCTGCCTTCGCTGTCACGGCCAATAAGGCCGACCATTAAAACCTCTTTAGCCTTTAGGCTTGAAAGATTATTGGTAACATTACTTGCTCCGCCTGGCATGTAGGATTCTCTTACCTGATACACCACAGGCACAGGAGCCTCGGGTGAAATGCGATCTACATTACCCCAGATAAACTTATCCAGGATTAAATCACCGATAACTAGAATCCTGGCTTTTTTAAAGTTATCAATTATCCTTTTGTCTATATTTATCATAAGGCCCCCAAGGGACAAAAACTGATTTTAACACAATTTAACAGCCTAGGCAACTATAAAGAAAATCGAAAGTAATCTCACAAAAATGGCCTGGCTAACTCAATAATCTCTTCTGGTTTTATGGATTTTAAACACAAAAAATCCTTATTACAATTATGGGCAAGACAAATCTGGCAGCCTACATCCTTAGGATGAAGAATCAAGGCCAAATCAAATTTCCTCTTTCGCAGAGTAACGGCAAAGCCAAGGCTTGATAGCCAGCTCTTATGCAGGCCTCGCTTATCATAAATAAGGACCTCATCGCAATATGTGCATAAGGAAGCGCTCTTCTCAAATTAGCTAGAACTGACATAGACAAAAACACGTCACCAATTCTATCAGTACGAATGATCAAAATTTTTTTATTTGCGATAAATCCATATTATGAGATGATTTCACGTACAGCAGCTATACAATCCTCAACGCTAATCGTCTTCATACAGCGGTTATCCTTACATGTGACCTTATAACAAGGAATACAGCAGCCAACGTCTTTTTGGATAATTTTTATTTTACCTTTACCTCTGGGTCCGGTAATGTGTGCTGATGTAGGCCCAAACAGAGCAATGATAGGCACCCCTAAGGCAGCTGCTATATGCATTGGCCCAGAATCAGCGCTGATGAACAGTTTGCTCCTTTCGATAATCGCTCCTAATTCTTTAAGGCTAGTGCTTCCACAGGTAATTATAGGCTCCTCTCTTATCTGCGAGGCTATATCCTTAGCTAAAGATAGGTCTTTTGCGCTTCCTGTAATTATTATCTTTGCCTTAAACTCAAGAGTCAATCTATCTGCAAGCTGAGCAAAACGTTCCTTTTGCCAGCGTTTCAAATTCCAGTTTCCTCCTGGGTTTAGACACACGAAGAAATCAGACTTATTGACTTTTTCTTCTTCAAACATCCTGGCAATTTTTTCCCGAGAAGCATTATCAACAAAAAATTCATAATCAGAAAATTTGCAGTCTATGCCTGACTCTCTTAAGATGTTCAAAAAATAATCGACTCGATGTATCTGGCCTTTCGGTAAGGCAATCTTTTGCGTTAAGAATAATCCTGCTCTTTTCTTTGCCTTGTAACCAATACGGTGAGGAATCTTTGCCAGCGCCATAAGCATTGAACGCGTAAATGAACGATGAAATAAATAAACAGTATCAAAATTTTTCTTCGCAAGCGCAGAGACAAAGCTAAATTTACTTAATAAGTGCTTGTTTTTTTCTTTTTCATCAAAGATGATAATCTCATCAAGGTTAGGATTATCTTGTAAGACTTCGATTGTGCGCGGGTGTAGGATAGAGGCAATGTATGCCTTAGGAAATGCCTGCCGAAGTGCCTTTAATGCCGAGGTAGAAAACAACACATCGCCCAGCCAATTCACATTGAAAATAAGTATCCTTTTATTCTTAGGAGCCTTCTTACTCATAATTAATCTTCAGATCTTTGTCCTTATCCTTTCTCTGCCACTCTCTTACTTTTGTATAAAGGCCGGTGAGCTTAACCCAAAAAATAAACATATTCTTGTTATGTTCTGAAATACGCAACCTCTTTAATGCAAATATGTCATCATCAGGATAATCTAGGCCGGGTTTAGTTGCTACAGCTACTCTATAACCGCTTTCTTCAACAATCCTTCTGATATTTTTATTAAAGCCGCCTGCCGGATATGAAAAGGAATCTATGGGGACTTTTAATATATCTTCCAGGATTTCTTTTGAACCACTAATCTGCATAATTAACGACTCCTCTCTACCTTTAAGATCAGGTAAAAAGGTGTGATTCAAGGTGTGTGAGCCAATATCAACTAGTGATGAATCAGACAATTTCTTAACCTGAGGCCAGGTTAGATATTGCTCCTCTTCTGAAATCAACATGGGACAAATAAAAATAGTAATTGGTATATCGTATTTCTTTATGATCGGAAAGACAACAGTAAAGTTATCCTGATAACCATCATCAAATGTAATTACAACAGTGTTATGCGGTAAGGGCGCATCTTCTCTCATAAGTCGGGCTAGCTCTTTTAGGCTTATTACATTATATTTACGAGTCTGCAGAAACTCCATTTGCCTGTTAAACGTATCAGCTGAAATTGCAAGTAGATTATCCTTATCAGGCGAATCTTCGCTAATGCTATGATACATAAGTATTGGAACAACATAATGCTCACGAAGAATAAGTGTAGCAGAGACTATAATAACTAAAAGGCCTAAAAGGCTTAATGTTATAGTTCTTTTTATATTTAGTCTTATTTTCATCTAATCCTAGAATATAATTTTTCTGTCTCTTCTACCATGGCCTCTATAGAGAACTCACGCCTTAAGTTCTCACGTGCTCTGTTTTTGATTCTTTCAGCAAGTGCTGCATCATCTAGGAGACCTATTACAGCCTCAGCCAAACCAGAGACATCCTTATGTCTGACCAATAATCCAGTGGCTTTGTGTTGGATGAGTGAAACTATGCCTCCAGTAGCAAAGGCAACAACAGGAACGCCTGCTGCCTGCGCCTCCATGATCGAAAGTCCCAATCCCTCCTGCAAAGAACAGGAAACAAAACAATCCATGATCGCAAGTACTTCTCTTGTGTCATCCTGATTAGGTATAAAAAACACTGATTCAGTTACTTTTTGTCTTTTAACCTGAGAGAAGAGCTCATCCTTTAGATGTCCCTCTCCCACAATGAGAAATAAAGCCTTGGGTATCTTTTTTAAAATCAAGGGCATAGCCTGAATAAAAAATTTATGCCCCTTAACAGTAGATAAGCGCGCCAAGATCCCAATTATTGGACCATGGGTTGGTATATTGAATTTTCTCTTTATGGCTTCTTTGTTTTTATCCTTGTCCAGGCTAAAGCTATCGCAATCAATTCCATTATGTATTACGCTTATGCGTCGAGAATCTAGGCTGAAATCTTTCCTAAGATGTTCCGCCACTGCCTGGCTTATGGCAATAACATTTTCACCCCATGCTGGAAAAATTCTTCTTGAAAATCTTCTTTTAAAAAATCCATGACAGGTAGATAGATAGGAGCAGCCGCTAAATAAAGCCAAAAGAATTCCTAAAACCTGTGTTACGCGGGTATGGGCATGAATTATATCAATCTTATATTTTTTTAGCTCCTTAGCTAATTTAAAAAAAGAAATAATAAGCTTAGGGCTTAATTCGCACTTTGTGCGGATAGGAATATAAATAAATCTTATACCATCCGAATTAAACTGCTCCTCTAGCCTGCCGCCGCTTGAAGCAACAAAAACATTGTTTCCTTTTCTTTGCAAACCCCTTGCCAAGGAAGACAAATAAGTAGTAATGCCGCCCGGATTTAGATGTGTAGAAAGAAGTAATATATTCATAAACTAGATCAGGCTCTTAACCGCACTTACTACCTCTTTAGGAGTAATCTCCATCATACATCTATTATTCTTGCAATCTCTCCTATAACATGGACTACAAGACATATCTTTACGTACAGTTATATACTTCTTTGTTGGTGGCAGATGCCGTGCCGGATCAGTAGGGCCAAAAAGACCGACGAAAGGAACACCTACAGCACTTGCCATATGCATAGCAAGTGAATCATATGTCAATATAGCACTGCATCTTTTTATCAGTGCAGCCAGCTGCAGAAGCGAAGTCTTTGCACAAAGATTAATTGCGCTACTCTTACTTTGAGCTAAAATTGCCTCGGCACGCGCCTTTTCAGAATCAGAGCCCATGAGAATAACCCTGATATTTTCTTTGGCTAATTCGTCAATAAATGCGGAAACAGAACGAGCTGGCCAAAGCTTTGTTGGCCAGGCACTACTTGCTCCGATGTGAACTCCAACGATTGCGTAGGCCTTGCCTAACCAATGAGACTTTATCAACTCATCTATATAATCCTCATCAGCCTCTGTCGGCCATATCTCTAATCGCTCTGACTTTAGCTTTATGTCCAAAAGGCTCAATGTCTTCTCCTGATGTCTTACTGGAGATAGCCCAATATATTTTTCCTTAACCTTTCTATTCAAAAGAAAAGACAACTTTCCGTTATCGTAACCGTAGCGTTGGCCAGCCAGACTCAAGAAAGATAAGACATGACTACGACTATTATTCTGAAAATCAACCACCTTATCAAATGATATACCGCGCAACTTCCTAGCTATTTCTAGCAGCGCAGCTAAAGAATTATCTTGGACCTTATCATAGATAATCAAATCATCCAGATATGGACAATTCTTCAATATCTTACTGCCAGACAAAGAGGTAAGACAATAAATTTTAGCCTTATTGAATTTATTCCTTAGTGCCCTTAGTGAAGGAGTGATTAAAAGTATATCTCCCAGTGCACTAAATTTTATTACTAAAATCCTTTCGATTTTTTGCGCCTCATCATAAACTTCCAATGTCTTATCTACCATGCGGCTTAAGGTATAAACCTCTTTTACCTTTTTATATGCATTCTCAGCCAGGGTTTGGCTAAGCTGTGAATCCTTCAATAGCATCATAATAGCTCTTGCCATTGCCTCTGGATCCTTAGGAGGAACAAGTAGGCCTGTTACCTGGTCTTTGACGATTTCAACAACGCCGCCTACATTTGTTGCTACAACCGGCACGCCGCTTGCCTGGGCTTCGATAACTACCCTACCGAATGCCTCCTGGGTTACAGTAGAAAGGACGAGCACGTTTACCCGCAGCAATATCTTAGGTACATCTGCTCTTAAGCCCATAAACTTCACGCAATGGGAGATGCCTAATCTGCGAGTTAGGACCTCGAGTTCCTGACGATAACTAGAATCGCCTGTTGCGCTATCTCCTACAATCCACACCTGGATATGAGGAATAGAACGAATAAGTTTAGCAACTGCCTTTAGGAAATATTCATGGCCCTTTATCGGAGTTAGTCTTGCGATGTTAGCAATAATAAATTCTGTTTTACTTTTATTCTTTGGCGGACGGAATCTGAATCTTTCTATATTCACACTTCTCTCAATGAGACGCAGCCGCTCAGGCGAGACATAAAAATCATCAATCATATGCCTGGCGATAACCTGACTTGCAACAATAACAAATTTACCCCTAGCCATAATACGTGAGAAAAAATGCGTTGAATAATAACCATGACAGGTAGTCATGAAGGTTCGATTTGTTTTTTTAGAAGCAAAAAAGCAAATCCAGGCAGGCACGCGACTACGGGCATGCACAATGTCAATATCTTCTTTTCTGATAATGTCTATTACCTTGGGTATCATTCTTAAAACTGTAATAATAGATTTTTTGTCTACGGCCAGATAATAGTGTTTTATGCTGCTGGCCTCAAGCTCAGCTACTAATCTGCCGCCGCTGGATATAATTACTGGTTTATGGCCGCGCTCAGCTAAGACGTGTGCCAAATCAACTGTGCCGGTTTCTACGCCTCCTATATCTAAACGCGGTACGACCTGCAAAATATTCATAATATCCTCTCAACAGCCTCTTCTATCAACTTAGCATCCTGCAATTTTTCTTGAGGCGGTTTATTCATCCAGATCTCACTGATTATCTTCTCTATTCCAGAATCTGCAAAATAAATGTAACCCTTTTGTTTAAGATTTAATAGAAATCTCTCGTGCTTAGTCATTGTTGTTTTAGATCTTAATCTAAAGACAATAACATATTTTCCGGAACTCACTGCTTCTGAAACCATGGATATGCTATCAGAAGATACGACAACTATCTGACACAGACCCAGAATAGCCCCTACTGTGTGGGGGATATTCTTCTCATTTGCAATAACCAAGAGCTTGACTAAATCATTATCCTTAAACTTTTCCTTAATAACAGCCTCTGCATCAGCCGGAGTACGCCTTGAAGTGGATAGGAGTATCTGGGCATTATGCCTTTTACCTGCGCCTAGAATTTGATCACAAACCGCTTCCACCAACTGCCTATCTAGTTTAAGATTCTTTGTATTGCCCCCTAGGAGTAAGCCTATCTTCAATCTCTTATCGTCTTCATCTATAGAAAATTGTTGCGTAATTATCTTGGAATTATTCTTTAAGTAAGCAGAGTCAATAATATTAGGGGCCCCTAAGACCTTTACTACATTTTGCCTTTGCTTAATCCTATCATGTTTCGGGCTTATCACCAAATCAAAACTCTTCACTGAAAAAAATGATGGCCTCATAATCACAATGGATTTTGACTGACTTTCACGCGATAATATTAAATTAAGGCCGGCGCAACTTTCACCTGCAGAAATAACAAAATCAGGACAAAAACTAAACAACCTTTCAAAAGATTTTTGCGAAAGTACGCCTCTTGCAAAAGAAAGATTAAAAATCTTCAGTAAGAAATCAAAAATAACTTTAGCAAACTTTGATTTAAATTTAAAATTAACAATTTCAATCTTTGCACTTAACTTCTTCCGACGCAAAACCCTGGCCAATATCTCTGCCACTGCTTCTGATTGGCGCAGGTGGCCTAACTTGCCATCATCCAGGATAAGGATATTTCTTTGGAGTCTACTCTTAAAGCGTCTAAATTGCCATAGATAATCGGTCGGGAAACGCGTTATAAATTCCTCTACCTGTTTATTCAATGCCTGTACATTTTCTTGGATTTGATTCTGGGAGCCTACATCTTTTTTTAATTCTAGAGGAGCTAATATCTTTAATGAAAGATAAGGGCCTTTAATACGACGGATATAGGTCAAGATCAAAGGCGCATCAAACCTTAAGGCTAGTTTTACTGCCCCCGTGGGCGCTGCAACACGATGCTTGAAGAAATCAATAAACGCATTGGATTCGCCAATACCCTGATCAATAACCATACCCAAAAAAGCGCCTTTCTTTAAATTGCTAAATGCCTTTCGTAGACCGGCGCTGTCCGTTGCGACTGTATCAAAACCATGCCCTTGCCTATATGAATTAAGTAACTCATCTATTTTTTTTGACTTTGTCTGAGGGCGTACTAGGACAAAATAAGGTTTTTCAGGAAAAAGATATTTAGAAACAATATTTGGTATCTCCCAGTTGCCAAAATGGGCTGAGGTAAATATAATCCCTTTTTTATCTTTCGCAAATTCTCTTAAAAAACTTTCTCCTTCTATTTTGATATACTTCTTGATATAGCTGGAATCAATCTTTGGCATATAAAGAACTTCTGTGAAATTCTGTGCCAGATTAAGATAGTAGGTCTTTAATATTTTATGCAATTCAGCAGGTGAGAATTTATCGCAAAGTGCAAGCCGTAAATTTCGATAGGCAATCAGCCGATGACGAAAATCCAGGCAATAATAGACCCTACCCAAGATCCTGGCAAAGAAAAGTGAAACTTGCGGAGGAATCCTGAGGAAAATAAAACTTAAAAATTTAACTAATGCAAACATCCCTAATCGCCTTATAGAATTTATCGCTATTTTTTATAATCTGCATTTTCACTTCCAGCACAAATATCCTTAAATCTTGAAGGCCTGAAAGCTTATCCTTTAGCCTAACTGCATCCTTTTCAGTAGTGATAATTGTATCCAGCTTCTTATCCCGGCAAGAATCGAGGATCTTTATAATATCTTCTTTCCTATACTCATAATGATCAGGAAATTCAAATTCACCCCTTACCTTTGCTCCCATAAAAGTATTAACGCTTCTTTTAAATGATGCAAAATTTCCGATGCTTGCCAAAATGCCTACGGGTTTGCCAATGAATAACTGATGATCGACCTCCTCTTTGCTTAAGATATCAAAGAGTTTTATAAACTGATAAGCTGCGTATACTATTTGCGCTGAAGAATTTATCTTTCTAATTTCTGATAATAAAGTTTCTTGGCCTTGTTTTTCTGACGTGCAATTGGTTAAAACAATTACATCTGCGCGTTTGAGGCTAGCCTTTGGCTCTCGCAAGATCCCCCGCGGTATACAATGACCGTTACCAAATGGATTCAAGACATCAACCAATACAATATCTAAATTCCTCTTGATGCGCCTGTGTTGAAAACCATCATCAAGTAAAATCACTTTAGCCCCTAATTTCTCTTTGGCAAATCTAGCATTCTTAACCCTATCTCTTCCTACAAGCACCGCAATATCAGGATTCTTCTCTTTTAATAAGTATGCCTCATCGCCCATTAACCTATGATCTTGCCCTTCCGCTTGACTCCTATACTTCTTATATCCCCTGCTTAAGATAGCTAGCTTCATACCCTGCTGCGTTAAAAATTGCGCCAACAAAGAAGTAAGCGGCGTCTTTCCTGTCCCGCCCCAGGTAATGTTACCAATGGAAATAACGCATGTATCTACATCTTTAGCCCTTATTAGCTTATGCTTATAAGCTGAGGCCTGCATCCCTACCAAAAACGAATAGATCACACTCAGTAAAAAGAGAATGACTTTTAGAATTCCGGCAAGAAACCCTCCTTTTCTTTCAGTAATAACTTTGTAAAGATAATCTCTCATATAAGATTTAAAGATTTCCTTTAATTTTTAAGAAATCTCTTTATGATGCGTACGTTTCTGGCAGTCGCACCTTTATTATTATCAACGATCATCTTTGCATTCAGGCCTAAGTTTTTAGCCTTGTGGCTATTTTTTAAGAGCTGGCTTAAGGCCAAATATAGTTCAGACTCGTTTTCTACCTCTATGGCTGCTTCCGCCTTTAAGAACAAATCGCGAATATCAGAAAAATTATACATATATTTTCCGAAGATTATTGGCTTAGAGAATGCTGCTGGCTCTAAAATATTATGGCCGCCTGAGGCTACCAAAGAACCGCCAACAAAACAGATTGAAGAAGCAGCGTAATAATCTTTTAGCCTTCCGATAATGTCCAAAAGATACACACTTGTTGCGGTAATCTTCTCATCTTTCAATTGGCTGATCCTTACAGGCCTAAAATCAAGATTGCTTACAATTTTTTCAATCTCTTTAACACGCTCAACATGTCGAGGCGCAATAAATAAGCGTAAATTCTCAAAAGACTTCGCTAGCTTTTTATAAACAGATAAGACTATTTCCTCTTCGTCTTTATGAGTACAGCCGCAAACGAATAAGACATCAGCCGGATTTAGCCTCAAGTCAGCTCGAATCTTTTCTATGTCAGGAGACTGACCCCTTAGGGATTGCACATCGAATTTCATATTTCCGCTAATCTCTATTTTTTCCTCACCAACGCCTAATTGCATAAGCCGATCTTGATACTCTTTAGTCTGCATCGTGAAGAAATCAACTCTTCTAAGTATTGGCTTTATAAATAATTTAAAGATGTGATATTTGTTAAACGCAGAAGCTGATATCCTGCCGTTTAATATCACCTTTGGTATATTAGCGTGCGATAATTGAATATATAGATTAGGCCAAAATTCTGATTCTAAGCTGATAAAGATAGAGGGATCAAATATTTTAATAAACCTCCTAATAATAAAACTTATATCCAAGGGTAAATATATTACCGCATCATTACTTGTGGCGATTGTTCTGGCAATTTTATTTCCGGTAGGGGTAATCGTAGAGATCAGGAGGGATCTTTGGGGAAATTCCTGCTTTAGGCTTTTAATCAATTCCTTGGCGCTGATAATCTCTCCTACGCTTACGGCATGAATCCAGATAGAATTTTCAAATCTTCTGGATTCCCTGATAAATCCCAGACGCTGCCAATAGCCGCGATGTAACTTACGACGCAGGCAAAGGAACGGTAACGCAGACAAAAACAAAATTATAAACAAAAAATCATATATTAACATATAGGTTATAACCTTAAGAGTTCCTAAGCCCGGGGATGAAACTTATCATACACCGCCTTTAATCGTTCTGTAGTTAAATGTGTGTAAATTTGGGTTGTGGAGAGATTGCTGTGGCCTAGAAGTTCCTGGACGCTTCTTAAATCCGCACCTCTGTTTAACAGGTGTGTGGCAAAAGAATGCCGCAAGGTATGAGGCGATATGCCAGATTTAAGAGAGGCCTTTTTAATGTATTTATTTATTATCCATCTTCCGCCACGAGTAGTGAGAGGCGTATAATTCTTATTCAAAAAAACTATAGAACTTTTTTTCAATCTTTTTTCAAGATACGTACGAATAGCTAAAAGCGCGATGCTTCCGATAGGAAGCAGTCTTTCCTTCTTGCCTTTTCCCCTTACCTTAACAACACTAGAGATGAAATCAATGTCTTCTGTATTTAAACCTAGCAGTTCTGAGATTCTCATCCCAGTAGAATAAAGAGTCTCAAGTATTGCCTTATCGCGCAAGGTACGCCAGTCATCACCCTCTACAGTTTCTAAGAGCCTAATAGTCTCATCTTCAGTCAGGAACTGAGGTAGGTGTTTATCTAATTTTGGGCTAGATAAAAGTGTGGCAGGATTTGATTTTACCAGCCCTTCCTTAAAGAGAAATTTGAAAAAAGAGCGTATGCAAGATAGCTTGCGGTTAATAGAGCGCTTTGATAAGTTATTGTTCTTTAAATGTGCTAGGAACCTTCGTAAAAGGAGATAGTCGATTTTTCCCAGAGGCACATCGCCAACAAACTCACTGAATTCCTTAAGGTCGTGGCCATAATTTAACTGCGTAAGGCCTGATGCATTCCTCTCAATCTCAAGATATCTAAAGAATTTTTCTATATAACGCTCAAGCATATCTGTTATTTCACATCTTCACTTTGAGGCAATGTGTTGGAAACGAATGTGCACTTAGGATAAGTAGAGCATCCGTAAAAGAATCTCCCTTTCATAGAACGGCGCTCAACTAATTCGCCGCCACAGCCTTCATTCGGGCATTTTACTCCCGTAGATATTGCCTTTGAATATTTGCATTTTGGATAATCAGAACAACTTAAGAACTTTCCTTTTCTGCCCCACTTGATGACCATAATCCGACCGCAGAGACTACATACCTCTTTAGTCTTTACTACCACTTTCTTGGCCTTCTCCTGTGCAAAATCCAACCTTTCTCTAAAACCAGGATAAAAATCCTCTAACACCTTCGACCAGAGAATCTTGCCATCCTCAACCAAATCCAACGTCTCTTCCATGCGCGCAGTAAAATCAAAATCCATAATTTTCTTAAAATATTTTACTAAGAGATCGAATACCTTTGTTCCTAACTCCGTGGGAGTAAAGTAGCCTCTAAGGCGACGAACATAATCTCTCATAAGCAGCGTCTGGATTATTGGTACATATGTACTGGGTCTTCCAATACCCCGCTCTTCCAAAAACTTTACCAAAGAGGCATCTGAGAATCTTGCGGGGGGTTTAGTAAAATGCTGCGAGGGGAGGAGTTTAATCAACTCCAGCCTTTCATCAAGTGATAATGGCGGTAATTGAAGGTCTTTACTTTTTTTAAGCCTATCCTCGTAAACTAAAAGAAAACCTTCAAATTTAAGCATGCTCCCTGAAGATTGGAAAATAAACCTACCAGCAGAAATCTTCACTGAGGTAACCAAGATTTTAGCGGGTTTCATTTGACTGGCCAGGAAACGTTTCCAGATTAAATCGTATAATTTGAATTCATCTTCTGTCAAATATTGTTTTATTTCCTGGGGCTTGCGCCTGATAAGAGTTGGCCTTATTGCCTCATGTGCAGCCTGGGCTCGTTTGCCAGACTTATAAGCATTTGGTTTATGGGGAAGGTAGTCCCTACCAAAGTTACTAACTATAAAATCCCTTACTTGAAACAGGGCCTGCTGGGAAACATTAACAGAATCAGTTCGCATGTAAGTAATCAAACCCGTGGGCCCGAGTTTACCTAGCTCCTTTCCTTCATAAAGATGCTGAGCAATAATCATAGTTTTGCGCGCTGTGAAACGCAGGCTATTAAATGCATCCTGCTGCAGGGAACTAGTAGTAAAAGGAGCCAGTGCTGATCTTTTTCTTTCATTCTCCTTTATATCGCAAACTTTAAACTCCTCTTTTTTAATTTCATCTGCTATTGATTCAGCCTGAAGATGGCCTGTTATCTTTGGGACCTCTTTGCCTATCTTAACCAGCTTAGCGCTAAAAATACCATCTTTATTAAGGCCTTCTAAATCTTCCTTTCCCTCCTTGCTTAATCTCGCCTCAATCTCCCAATATTCTTGCGGCGTAAACTTAGCAATCTCTCTCTCTCGCTCTACAATAATACGTAGGGCAACTGATTGGACTCGACCAGCACTTAGGCCCCTGGCAAGTTTTCGCCAGAGAAACGGACTTAAAAAATAACCGACAATCCTGTCTAAAATCCTGCGGGCAAGCTGGGCATCAAATTTTGCCCGATCTAGTTTTTGAGGATGTAAAAACGATTCACTGACCGCCTCTTTAGTAATCTCATGAAATACCACCCTTAAAAATTTATCCTTGGGATCTTTTGCGTTTGCAATTTTGGACTTTATATGCCAGCCTATTGCCTCACCTTCGCGATCAGGATCTGTGGCTAGATAGATATGTTTTTTAGTTTTGGCCTCTTTCTTTAACTGCATTAACAATTTATTTTTTCCCGGAATAACTACAAAATCAGGTCTGAAATTATCCTTTATATCTATACCTAGGCTCTTCTGCGGCAAATCAACAACATGGCCCATTGAAGAAACAACCTCAAAATCATTGCCCAATATAGCAGATATTGTCCTGGCCTTTGTCGGCGACTCAACGATAACTAACGACTTTTCTCTTTTAACCATCTGACTCCTCGTAGGTTCATCCTAAACTCAAGGTATATCTGCCTTGGTTTCAGCTTCTTTTTTATCCTTTAACAAAGAGGTACGGATATCAATATTAAGTTCTGAAATGATTTCCTCAAAACTATCAACCAGCTTAGCCCCATCTTTAATCAGCTGATTCGTACCCAAGGAGGTTTCTGAATCTGCTTCTCCTGGAATAGCAAAGACATCTCTTCCCTCCTCCAACGCACAACGGGCAGTTATTAAGGCCCCACTGCGTTTGGCTGCCTCAACCACTAAAACCCCTAATGATAGACCGCTGATAATTCTGTTTCTGCGAGGAAAATTACCTGGATTAGGCCTCGTCTGCATTGGAAACTCTGAGATAACTGCGCCAGATTCAGCAATCTGGGCAAATAGGTTTTTATTTTCCGGAGGATATATATATGAAAGGCCGCTTCCTAAAACAGCAATGGTCTGGCCCCTGGCCTGCAATGAGCCATTATGAGCTGCAGTATCAATTCCGCGCGCCATTCCTGAAACAATAGTAATCGAACAAGAAGCCAATTCATAGGATAATTTTTTAGCCATCTTTAACCCGTAGCCAGAGGCACGGCGTGAACCTACTATAGCAATATTAATAGATTTTTGTGGCAATTTACCCTTAGCATATAGTATTGGCGGCGGATCATAGACATTCTTAAGAAGCTCGGGATATTCGGGGTTATCAATTGAAATTACATTAACTTTAAGTTTTTCAATAAGTTCTAATTCTCTCTTTAAATTAACGCTCTTAAAGGATGAGCTAAAATTAAATGTCTTATTTTTTGGCAGGGAGCAGATTCGATTTAATTCCAAAGGGGAAGCCTCAATAACTGCCTTAGCGCTTTTATAGTAATCTAATAATTTTTTTATCCGTATACTACCAATTTCCGGTAGCATATTAAGGGCAATCTTTGCCTCTAACTCAGTCATAGTTTATTGATCTGTTTATAAATCTCCTCAACGCTCTCTTCAACAGTTAAATCAGAGGTATCTATAGAAAATTGCGCCTTTGCATAAAAGGGTGCGCGAAAGCTTAACAATTCTTTAATCCGCAAAAGCGGATTATCAACGTTTAAAAGTGGTCGATGAGCGTGTCCCTTACAACGTTTTAATATCACCTCTGGACGCGAATTCAAACAAATAACAATCCCGCTCCCTTTTAGATTCTGCATATTTTCATCATCAAGTACAACTCCCCCTCCGCAGGCAATAACAACAGACTCAAGTCCACAGACCTCTTTAACTGCCTCTTTCTCAAGAGTCCGGAAATAAAACTCACCGTTTCGGGAAAATATATCTTTAATTGTTCTGCCTTGTTCTTTCTCAATAAAATGATCTAGGTCAACGAACTTTGATTCTATCTTATTTGCCAGCTTCCTACCTACGGCAGATTTCCCTGTGCCCATAAATCCTACAAGATAGATATTTTTCATAATAGCTTGAAAAAAAGTAAGTTATGCAATCCAGCAATCTTATTTATCATATCCTGAATTTTAACACCGCCTTAGGAATGTGTCAACTTAACCTCTAGCTTAGTCACATAAGTTAAAAAGTCAAAACCCCACAGCATAATGTGGGGTCTTAGAACTTGAAACTTGTTCAAATAGATTAGCTTCGCGTTCGCTTTCTGTAATGTGCTAAACTTACCTTAATATCTTCCATATTGTCATTGCCAAACTTCTCTAAGAAAGCTTGCGATAGACAAAAAGCAACCATATTTTCGGCAATAACGCTTGCTGCCTCAACAGCACAGGTATCATAACGCTGAACAGAGGCCTTTGCTTTTTTCTTAGTTCTAATATTAACTGAATCTAAAGGATCACCTAACGTCGAAATGGGCTTCATAGCTGCCCTGATGACTAAATCCTGGCCATTAGTAACCCCACCTTCTAGGCCACCCGCATTATTAGTCAAACGAAGGAATTTACCATTAGCAAAATGAATCACGTCCTGAACCTCTGAGCCAAACTTCTCACTGCAGGCTAAACCCATACCTATCTCAACTGCTTTAATAGCTGGTATGGACATAATCGCTCCAGCTAATATGCCATCGAGCCTACGTTCATAATGAACGTAACTTCCTAACCCGCAAAGACAATTCTTTACTTGGACCTGGAATATTCCACCTAAGGTATCCTTATTTCTCTTTGCTGCGGCTATGAGTTTTTTTATTTCAGAGATTCCTCTCAATCCGCCTATACTTAAAATACGAGATTTTATCTTTATCTTGAACTGTTCTAGGAGAATTTTACATACTGCACCCACTGCAACGCGTGCTGCCGTCTCTCTGGCAGATGCCCTCTCTAGAACGCAGCGTGCATCATTGAATCCGTACTTTAAAACACCAGCCAGATCAGCATGTCCTGGCCGGGGAACCAAAACCAAAGGCAACCTATCAATGCTGGAGTCGCAATTTTTGATAATAATCCCGATGGGAGCGCCGATAGTTTTTCCTTTTGCCAGGCCAGTAATAGCAAAAACTTTATCTCGCTCTAAGCGCATTCTCGCTCCGCGTCCTACTCCCTGCTGACGCCTCCTTAATTCTTCATTAATCTCTTTGATATCAAGTCTCAGGCCGGCAGGCATGCCTTCTAAAATAGCCACGAGGAATTTTCCATGTGACTCACCAGCTGTCAGAAAGCGCAACATTTTATGTCCTCCTATAAATAAACTCCGCCAAAAGCGGCATCAATACTTAAATATCCAATTAATTATTTTATCTCCCCAAAATACCGCAACAAACGTACTCAAAGAAATAAATGGACCATAAGGTATAACGTTTATCTTCTTTCTTATCTTTACTATCAATCCCATAATCGCCCCAAATAAGGGAGCAACAAAAAAAACTAAAAGTGCTATTTTCCATCCCAGGAAAGCCCCGATACCTGCAAGTAGTTTAATATCTCCACCACCCATTGATTCCTTTTTAAATATAAAGTCTCCAATCATGCCTGTAATATAAAGACTGCCTCCACCTATCAGTATTCCTAGACTTGAAAAAATAAGAGATTGTTTTAAATTGGAAAAACCATGCAGGCCGGGAAAGGCGACATTAACAATCAATCCCAACACAATAGCGCCAACGGAAATCTCATCCGGAATAATTTGATGCTCCAAATCTATAAAGGAAGCAACAATTAATCCTGAAAAAATGATTGCATAGATGAAAAATTTCAATGTGAAACCGAATTGTACGTACAAAAACAAAAGTAAAGATGCAGTTAAAAGTTCCACGATAAAATAACGTATACTTATCTTCTTTTTACATTTTCTGCATCTTGCACCTAAAATCAAAAAGCTCAAAATGGGAATATTATCACACCAACTAATTTCCTTATCACAATGCGGACAATGCGAACCAGGCATAATAACTGATTCATTCTTCGGCATGCGATAAATACAAACATTAAGAAAACTTCCTACTGCACTTGCGATTATAAATACTAAAATATACTCTAACATAAAGGATGCCCCCTCTCTTCTAGTGCCCCAGCCATAATTCTAAAAATTTCATCTTCCAGAATTTTCCTGCCAAGCCATATCTTTTGCGAGCGGATAGCCTGACATATTAGCATCCATAAGCCATCAAAGGCACGCAGTCCTTTTTTTCTTGCCTCCTCAACCAAAATAGTCCTTTGCCGGCCTTTGGGGTTATATACACAATCAAAAACAAATAAATCCTTATGCAAAAAATCCTCATTTACTACTGGCGCATCAGTAGCCTTCATGCCTATAGGAGTAGCATTTACCAGAATCTGACTGTCCTCAATTGCCTCTAATTGCTCCTTACTCTCTAAGGCTTGCGGAAAGGATTTAGGAAATTTCGACCCTATCTCTGCCGCTAATTTTTTCGACTTAGGGTGGTCGATATCGTAAATATATAAACCACCTACATTCTGTGCGGCGAGAGCAAAAGCAACTGCCTTAGCTGCTCCTCCTGCTCCGAGAATAACACAAAGTTTACTCTTAAAATCAAAGGGCCTATGATTTTCTCTCCGTTCTATTCTGTTAAGGGCATCAATAAATCCACCACCATCAGTATTATAGCCGGTAAGCCCTCTCTCTTCTACCTTAATCGTATTGACAGCTCCGATTGTAAAAGCGCTGGGAGTGTCAGCATCTAATCTAGTCAAAAAAGGTATTACCTTCTCTTTATAGGGAATTGTGACGTTAAGGCCTCTTATTGATTTTGCAAAGGCGCTGGATAAAAATGACTTAAGCTGCTCCTCTTCCAGCTCGAAGATTCTATAGCGAGCATTTATTGCTAATTTTTTAAATACTGCATTGTGGATATCAGGCGAAAAGCTATGCTTTAATGATGTACCGATTAAACCAAAGATACTCTGTGCCATGCTCTTTAATATTTTTTAAATACTACCTTCCAGAACTCTTCCCACATTTGTCCATTGAACCTGCCAAAGACTTCAGGGTAATCATAGCTAAGGGTTTCCTTTATTTCCTCGATGCTTAATTGTCTTTTTCTCTTTGGGGTATAATTGCTCCCATAATCATCTGTCTCATGAACACCATAGATTAATTCCCAAAAATATCTCCAGTCATCTTCTTGGAATTCAGCAAATGCCTGAGGCAGCATCTGAGCCAAAGTCGCTTGAGGAGCCAAGGTTGAATAAGGCGGTTTTCTCAACGGGGAAATTAAATCTCGGGTATTAGCTCTAACTATCTCAAACTGCGTTTTTAAATCCTGGCGATCACTAGCTATATTTGTTCTCAACCCATCTAAGCCACCTGATCTCACTAGCTTAAAAGCCAACAGGCCAAACACAGCCACAACTATAATTATAAAGATTCCCAGGATGTTCCTTCTTCTTGAATGAATCAGCATTATTTATTATCTATTAGCAATTTTACTAATCGCATTAAGATATGCCTTGACTGAAGCCTCGATAATGTCTGTGCTTCTGCCTTTTCCCAGGGATTCTCTATTGCGGGCTTTAATCCGCACGCTAACTTCTCCTAAGGCATCCTTGCCTGCAGTAACTGATTGAATGGAATAATCCAGCAATTCTCCCTTTATACCTGTAATCTTATCTATAGCCTTGTAACAGGCGTCAATAGGCCCATCGCCACTAGATATACTCTTTTTAATCTTTCCTTTTAATTTTAAAGTTATCTTAACAGCAGGAGTGATGTGTAATCCGGAATTTACCTCTAAATCCTCCAACTTCCAAAAATGTGAGGCCTTTCCAATCTCCTCCTCTACTAAAGCAATCAAGTCCTCATCGAATACCTCTTTCTTTTTATCTGCAAGGTCCTTGAACTCTTTAAACACCTTATCCAATTCAGAATCATTTAGATGTAATCCGAATAACTGCAATCTTTCCTTTAAGGCATGCCGGCCGGAATGTTTGCCTAAAACTAATCCTATACCGGTATAGCCAACGTCCTCAGGTTTAATAATCTCATAGGTAATCGGCTTTTTAATAACACCATCTTGATGTATTCCGGATTCATGACGAAAGGCATTCAGGCCAACAATCGCTTTATTAGGAGCAACCACAAACCCAGTAAGCTTGCTTACCAGCCGAGATGACTTATAAATTTCCTTAGTATTAATATCTGTTTTTAAATTTGAGAAAATCTCTGGCCGCGTCTTTATTGCCATGACAATCTCTTCCATTGAGGCATTGCCTGCACGTTCGCCTATGCCGTTTACCGTACACTCAACTTGCCGTGCACCATTTTTTATTGCAGATAAGGAATTGGCTACTGCAAGGCCCAGATCATTATGGCAATGAACTGAAATTATCGCCTTATCTATATTGGGCACGTTCTCTTTTATCTTACGGATTAGCTGCCCGAACTCAACTGGATCGGAAAAACCAACTGTATCTGGAATATTAACTATAGACGCACCCGCATCAATAACCGCTTCAATAACCTGAAACAAAAATTCAGGATCTGTACGGCTGGCATCTTCAGGAGAAAACTCTATATCCTCAATTCTCTTTCTCGCATATCTCACAGACTCAACTGCAATACGCAATATCTCCTCTTTGGCCTTTCTTAACTTGTACTTCATATGGATCTTAGACGTAGCAAGAAATACATGCAAAAGTTTCATCTTAGCAGGCTCTATTGCCCCTAAAGCTGTGTCCATGTCTTTCTTAAGCGCCCTGGCTAAACCGCAGATAGTAGTACCCCTAACTTCTTTTGCTATCGTCCTTACTGATTCAAAGTCACCCTTTGAAGATACAGGAAAACCTGCCTCAATAACATTCACCCCTAAGCGCACGAGTTGCCTGGCGATCTCAATCTTCTCTTTTAAGGTAAGACTTGCGCCTGGCGCCTGTTCCCCATCTCTTAAAGTTGTGTCGAAAATTATTAGTTTTTTCACTTCTTATCCCTTACTTTCATCCCGCATCCAAGGCATCTCAAGCAAAAAATGCCATCTGGCGTCTATTTTTTGCTTGATCCAGCAAAAACTTTTGCGGGAACTACTCTTTCATCCAAGGCATCATTTCGCGTAACTGCTTGCCGACTTCCTCTATTGGATGCTCATCGCCTTCTTTTAATAATTTATTAAAAACAGGTCTACCTGTTTCGTTTTCTTTAATCCACTCACGCGCAAATTTGCCGCTCTTTACATCTTTTAAAATCTTTTGCATCTTCTTTCGCGTCTTCGCATCAATAATAACAGGGCCGCGTGTTAAATCCCCGTAGCAGGCAGTATTTGAAACCCTGCGTCGCATACCGCTAATTCCAAACTCCTGAACCAAATCTGTAATAAGTTTTAACTCGTGTAATACCTCAAAATAGGCAATCTCCGGCTGATATCCTGCCTCAACTAATGTATCGAATCCTGCCTTTATTAACTCGGTAGCACCACCGCAGAGTACAGCTTGCTCACCGAATAAATCAGTTTCAGTCTCTTCTTCAAACGTAGTCTCAATTACGCCAGCACGCGTTGCGCCAATTGCCTTGGCATAAGCTAAGGCCAGCTGTTTTGCGCCACCTGTTGAATCCTGAAAAACCGCTAAAAGACAAGGCACGCCTTTTCCCTGCTCAAACATCCTCCTCACCAAAGCTCCGGGTCCTTTTGGTGCAACCATAAATACATCGATTTTCTTTGGCGGCTTTATCTGCTTAAACCTAATATTAAATCCGTGCGAAAAACAAAGCGCTTTTCCCTTTTTTAAGTTCGGCTTTATGCTTTCTTTATAGACCTTGGCCTGAACATGATCCTGGGTCAAGATTTGAATAATATCAGCACTCTTTGCTGCTTCTTGGGCCAAGACAGGATTAAATCCGTCCTTCTTCGCCTGTTGGAAATTATCTGTTCCTTCTAACTCAGAAATAATTACATTACAACCAGAATCACGCAGACACAATGCCTGGCCGCGACCCTGAATACCATAACCTATAATAGCAATTTGCTTGTGTTTTATTACCTCTAAGTCCGCATCATTATCATAATAAATCTTTGCCATTAAAACCTCCTATTCATCCCAACGACTTGATCTTGCTATAGGCAAAACCAACAGGGGTTAATCAAATATGTTTGTCTATTGCTATCCTTCCAGTTCTAACTAATTCCTTAATCTCAAACCTCTCTAGTTCTTTCAAAAACTGATCGATTCTCTCCTTTTCATCAGAAATCTCAATAATAGCCATAGGGCCTTTGATAAAAAGGATGTGGGCACGAAACTTCTCGGACAATGACTCAAGTTGTTTTTTGTTCTTCTGGGCGAATACTATTTTTATAAGGATTAATTCCCTCTCAATAAATTCCCTGTTTGTTAAATCAGTGACAGAAATAGTATCAATCAATTTATTCAGCTGTTTCTTAATCTGCTCTAGGACTCTTTCATCTTTAGCATCGACGATGATAGTCATGCGCGATATGGAAGGATCATGTGTTTCCCCCACAGCCAAAGAATCAATATTAAATGCCCTAGCGCTAAAAAGCCCGGAGATTCTTGCTAAGACACCCGGTCTATTTTCAACTAAAACTGAAATAGTATGCTTCATATCTTACTCCTCTTGACTCCCTACCTATCTAGGCCATGCCGCCTATCATGCGATTAATGGCCTCACCCGCTGGAACCATGGGAAAAACATTCTCTTCTTTCTCGATCTGAAAATCCAAAAATACAACACCTTTGGTTGCAATCGCCTTCTTGATAGCTGGACGCACCTGGGCCTTCTTCTTAATACAGATTCCTAAGGCACCATAACTCTCTGCTAGTTTTACAAAATCAGGATTAACCATATGCGTATAAGAGTACCTCTTCTTGAAGAAAAGCTCCTGCCATTGTCGCACCATGCCTAAAAAACCATTATTTAAAATAGCTACCTTAACTGCGACCTTGTTTTCCACTGCTGTTGCAAGTTCCTGAATATTCATCTGTATTGAGCCATCACCAGCAATGTCAAAAACTGTTTTTCCAGGACAACCAATTTTAGCGCCAATAGCTGCAGGAAATCCATAACCCATAGTTCCTAAACCACCGCTGGAAATAAACGTCCTGGGTTGGGAATATTTATACCACTGTGCAGCCCACATCTGATTCTGACCCACCTCTGTAGTAATAATTGCTTTACCTTTGGTAGCTCTGTAAATCTCTTCAATAACATATTGTGGCCGTAATTTATCGTCATCCTTCTTATAGGTAAGCGGATACTTCTTTTTCCACTCTTTTATTTTTTTGAGCCAATCTTTGGTATCCGCATTCTTTATAACCTCCAATAATTGGCCCAGGTTATTCTTTGCATCGCCGACGATTGGAATATCTACATTGATATTTTTACTAATAGAGGTTGGATCTATATCTATATGAATAACCTTTGCATGCGGAGCAAACATATCAATCCTACCTGTAACACGATCATCAAAACGGGCACCAACAGCAATAATCAAATCTGACTCCATTATCGCATGATTAGCATAGGCTGTGCCATGCATACCCAGCATACCTAAAGACAGCTCATGATTCATATCAAATGCTCCCATGCCCATAAGTGTGGTAGTAACTGGAATCTGTAACCTCTCAGCCAATTCCCCTAAAGCATCAGATGCCCCAGAAATTATAACTCCACCACCTACATAGAGCACAGGCCTTTTTGACTTCTCAATAAGCCTTGCAGCCTTCTTGATTTGACCCCGATGACCAACATAAGTTGGCTTATATCCGCGAATATCCGCCTGTGGTTTCCAGCTAAATTCTCCTTTAGCAGTTTGAACATCTGAAGGCATATCAATAACTACAGGACCCGGCCTGCCACTAGATGCAATATAAAAAGCCTCTCTTACAGTACGCGAAAGATGAGTGACATCTTTTATAAGATAATTATGCTTTGTTATCGGCCGTGTTATGCCTGTAATATCTGCCTCCTGAAAGGCATCATTTCCGATGAGATGTGTCTTTACCTGGCCGGTAATAGCAACAACAGGAACAGAGTCCATAAAGGCGGTTGCCAAACCCGTAGTTAGATTAGTCGCACCTGGACCACTGGTTACGATACAAACACCAACCTTTCCAGTTGCGCGAGCATAACCATCAGCAGCATGCGCAGCAGCCTGTTCGTGGCGTGTTAATATGAACTTGATTGGCGCATCATATAATACATCAAATAAAGGCAGTACAGAACCACCAGGATAACCAAAGATTACCTCAACATTCTCTTTTTTAAGAGCCTCTATTAAAATCTGTGCGCCTGTCATCTTTTTGTCTGTCATTTCAACAGTACTCCCTAGTAATCAATTCCGGACTGATCAAGATTTTCTGTCTATCCCTTGTTAACGAAGTATAGCGCCTAAATTAGCAGAGCTTACCAATTTAGCATACCTTGCCAGATAGCCACTCAGTTCTTTTGGCTTTACTATAGCCTTTTTTTGATTTAGTCTCTCTATAATCTTTTTCTTAGAAACAAGTAGCTCTATTTTTCTCTTTGAGATATCTATTTCAATTCGATCATCATTCTCGACAATTGAAATTACACCACCTGCAATACTTTCCGGGCTTATGTGACCAATGCAAGGTCCGCGTGTACCTCCGGAAAATCTTCCGTCGGTAATTAGAGCAACACTATCGGAAAGGCCCATACCTACAATAGCAGAAGTAGGCGAAAGCATCTCTCTCATTCCCGGGCCTCCTTTAGGGCCTTCGTTGCGAATTACAATAACTTGACCCTTCTTAATCTTGAGAGCTAAAATCGCAGACATTGCCTCTTCCTCGGATTCAAAGACAACAGCCCTTCCTGTGAAGTGGTGCATCTGTTTACTTACAGCACTTTGTTTTACTACTGCACCTTCTGGAGCAAGATTACCAAAAAGAATAGCAATGCCCCCTTGTTTATTATAAGGCTGATTTAGGGAACGGATAACCTCTTCATCCTCGATATTTGCTTCAGCAGCTAATTGATAGATTGATTTACCGCTCAATGTCTGAGTATTGTTCAGCTTTGGTCTTAGCTGCTTCAGAACAGCTCCTATTCCACCCGCAGCCTCTAAATCCTCCATATAAAAATCTCCCGCAGGCTCAAGTGAACAGATATTAGGAGTCTTGCGTGAAATCAAATCAAATAATTTCAATGGCAAATGAATATTTGCTTCAAAGCTAATTGCCAATAGATGCAAAACAGTATTAGTTGAACCGCCTAAGGCCATATCAACGGTTATTGCATTCTCAAAGGCTGTGCGCGTTAAAATGCTTCTTGGCCTGATGTCCTTCTTCACTAAATCAATAATTCTCCTGCCTGATTCAAAGGCAATACGTGCCTTTTTGGAACTAACTGCGCCAGCTGTAGCGCAACCTGAAAGTGACATGCCTAATGTTTCAGTAAGGCAGGACATGGTATTTGCAGTATAAAGCCCTTGACAAGAACCTGCTCCTGGACAGGTACAGGTTTCTAACTTCTCTAACTCATCGGGTTTTATCTCACCTTTTTTAGCCTTAGTAACTGCTTCAAATGTGTCGCGCACTAAGGATAAGCGCTTACCACGCATCCTACCCGTTAACATTGGTCCTGCAGTAACCACAATCGCAGGGATGTTAAGCCGCGCTGCTGCCATAAGCATACCAGGGGTAATCTTATCGCAATTCGTTAACAAAACTAAACCATCCAACTGATGCGCATTCGCCACTGTCTCAACTGAATCAGCAACTATTTCCCGCAATGGCAATGAATAGCGCATTCCAGAATGACCCATTGCAATTCCGTCACAAACAGCTGGCACGCCAAAGATAAATGGCCTACCTCCTGCAGAATGTATCCCAGCCTCAATTGCCCGTTCCTGAGAACGCATATTTATATGACCCGGAACTAAATCAGAAAAAGAAGAGGCTATCCCAATAAATGGCTTATCAATATCCTGAGGTGTTAAGCCCGTAGCATAAAGCAGGGCGCGGTGCGGAATACGCTCAACGCCTTTCTTTGTAATATCTGAACGCAAAGACAATTCCTTTTTCTCTTTTTCTTTGACTTTCAGAGCTGGTTTTTTCTTTGGCTTTCTAGTTACTTTTCTAGATTTCCTTCTAACTTTTTTTCGCCTCTTAGGCATATTTAATCATCTCCTTCAAAGTGCCTAACTTCTGCTGGCCGTTTTAATTCTTTACTAATTCCAATATTAACCGGCAAAACAAACGCAGCAACTAAATCACGCGTATTATCTATTTTTAATTGCTTAAAAAGAAATTCAAATTTCTCTTGAATAGAGGAGGCTATTGTTTCTCTAGTAGCAACTGGCAAATCCATAAGTTCTTTTTTAAACGGACCTAAGGCCTTTTTACGTAATTTGTAGATAAATTGATCGTCGGTCTCCTCCGGTTTTTTTTCTGCAGCACAATTTTTTCCGATCCAATCATACATTTTAGCTCGTAAACCTTGCCCAAAGGCCTCATGTTCATAAATCATATTCTGAAACTGAGTTGCAAGATGGACTTCGGCTGTTTCGACTTCAGGGAATTTTCCAAATGCATCCTCAGGCAAAGTCGAAGCGCCATGCTGAACTGCCCCTGCCATACCATACTTCTGGCGGGCATTTCTAGATAATATCTTTAAGGTATCAAAGTCAAGCTTTACCTTGGCAACTGTTCCATCAGCCAGCACAACACCTCCATGGCTTGTGCCGGTCTGAACGCTTATTTTAGCCAGGCCCTCTAGCTTATTCGTCTTTGATATTGCCTCATTATATCCTTGCATGAAGGCATCCAGCTCCTCAGGAGTGCTATTAGCCTTTCCTACCTCGCCAATCTCGCCGCCGATAGAAACAGTTATGCCTTTTGGCTCTATCTCTCTAATAAAGGCACTCATCTGGGCACAAATTTCAAAATTCAGACGTTGCTCTTCTAGCTTATCAGACTTATCTAAATCAACAAGTGTTGAACTATCAATATCAATATTAAAAAAGCCTGCATTTATTGAGTCAAAAATTACATCTTTAAGTGCCTCAGTCTCTTTCTTGTCATTATTGGCAAATTTCTTGGCATTAACCTGGAAATGATCGCCTTGTACAAATACAGGACCTTTAAAATTCTCCTTTAAAGCTGCTGCTAAACACACGGCTGCGTATTCTGTTGGCGATTGATCAGTGTAACCCATTTCTGAACGGGCAATTTCTAAGATAAAGGCGCTGCTAGCGAGCCTATTGCCTACGCGAAATATTGCCCTTGCCAAATCATAAGTGAGGGCACGTAAATTTATGGCCGGAACCGTAAAACCGCTAAATTTATTCTGGCTACGTGCCTTATATAGGTTATAAATAGAGGCTAGGTATATTCCTTGTTTCTGAGCCTGTTTTCTGATTTTAACAGCTATCTCATGTTTTTGACTTATATCTTTAGAGGTTACGAGCTCATAAACCATATTATCAATATTTAAGTTTGCCAATGTTTCCTCCTTCTTCTTAGGTGACTATGCGTATGAGTCGATACAAAGCGTCCACTTCGATATCTCGCTTCTTAGAGGCCTCTTCTAAATCAACTACGTTTATCCTTCCTCCTAAAATACCTACGGCCTTATCAGTCTTATCCTTAGTTAATAAATCCACGGCAGCGGCACCGAGGCGAATTGCTAAAATTCGGTCAGGTGCAGTGGGCACACCGCCTCTTTGTATATACCCTAACACTGCTACGCGATTTTCTAAACCCGTTATCTTGCTAATCTTTTTTCCAACATCAACGGCATTGGCTGCTCCTTCGGCAACAATTATAATCCAACTCGCCTTTCCTTTTCTATTCCCCTCTTTGATATCCTTACACATCTTGTTGATGTCAAATTTTATTTCGGGAATTATACAATCCTCAGCTCCAGCACCCAAGGCAACCTGAATAGCGATATATCCTGAAAGCCTACCCATTACCTCAATAACATATATGCGCTCTAGGCTTGTAGCAGTATCACGAATTTTATCAATAGCCTCTAGTGCTGTATCTACTGCAGTATCACAACCAATGGTCTTATCTGTACCGCGGATATCATTATCAATCGTACCCGGAACGCCTATTGTTGGGACCCCCCAGGAAGAAAGTGCGTGCGCTCCTCGGTAAGAACCATCGCCACCGATTACAACCACACCATCAATTTTATTTTTTCTTATAACCTCAACTGCTTTTTTTTGACCTTGTTTTGTCTTAAATTCCTCGCAACGCGCTGTTTTTAAAATTGTGCCGCCGCGATTGATTATATTTGAAACTGAACGCCGATTTAAAGAGATAATGTTCCCCTCAACCAAACCTTTGTAACCTGCAATTACTCCCAGCGTTTCTATTTTTTTAAAATCAGCGTAGCGAACAACAGCCCGAATTGCTGCATTCATTCCCGGCGAATCACCGCCTGAGGTAAGTACTGCGATCCTTTTCATGCGATATACGAAATTAGAGTGTTCCCTGCTGCCAGCTCGATAAATATTTCCGTTGCTCTGGACTTAAGGTATCTATCTTTATTCCCATAGAATCCAGCTTTAATTTGGCGATCCCTTTATCAATATCTAAAGGCACAGGATAAACCTTGTTTTCTAAACTTTTACTATTCTTAAAAATATATTCAGCGCACAACGCCTGATTAGCAAAGCTCATATCCATAACTTGCGCCGGATGGCCTTCAGCAGCAGCAAGATTAACTAATCTTCCCTCGCTTAGGATGTAAATCTTTTTGTTATTTTTCTTTAATGTATACTCAAGCACAAAGTCCCTAATCGGCCTTACGCTTTTACTCATCTTCTTTAAAGCAACAATATTTATTTCTACATTAAAATGTCCGGAATTGGCAACTATAGCGCCGTCTTTCATGAGGTGGAAGTCTTTTTCATCAATTACATTTATATCGCCTGTGGTAGTTAAAAATATGTCACCAATCTTTGCTGCATGGGATAGCGGCATTACCCTAAAACCATCCATAGTCGCTTCCAAGGCCCTCAAGGCATCTACCTCGACAATTATAACCTTAGCGCCCATGCCTTTGGCGCGCATAGCAACGCCCCTACCGCACCAACCATAACCGCAGACAACAAAATTCGATCCAGCCAGTAATCTATTGGTGGAGCGAATTATTCCGTCAATAGTTGACTGACCAGTGCCATAGCGATTGTCAAACATATATTTTGTCTGGGCATCATTAACAGCAATTATGGGATAAGATAAGGCGTTATCTTCCTGCATCGCCCGCAATCTAATAACTCCAGTTGTAGTCTCCTCTGTTCCTCCTATGCATGAATCTATACCAAATCTTAAAGGCTCTTTATGTAAGGTGGATACTAAATCTGCTCCGTCATCCATAGTAATCTGAGGCCTTATAGCAAGTGCATTAACAATGTGCTTATAGTATGTGCGTTTATCTTCACCTTTAATGGCAAAGACACTAATGTTAAAATCATGCACGAGCGAAGCAGCCACATCATCCTGAGTACTTAAGGGATTTGAAGCACATAAATTAACCTTGGCGCCGCCTGCTTTTAAAACCCGCATTAAATTTGCTGTTTCAGTCGTCACATGCAAACAAGCAGTAATTCTTACTCCGGCTAAAGGCCTCTCCTTTTTGAATCTCTCGCGAATTCCGGAGGTAACCTTCATGTCCCTTTCTGCCCACTCGATTCTTGCGCGACCCTTTTTAGAAAGGCGTATATCTTTTATATCGTAATTTTTTTTCATTTTAGTTCCTTTAATAGCTCCTTTACTTTATCTGTTCTTTCCCAGTTAAAACCAAAACTAGCGCTACGGCCAAAATGGCCATAAGCAGCCGTCTGCTTATAAATGGGTCTTAAAAGATCCAGACAATTGATTATTCCCCGCGGCGTTAACGGAAAGACCTTTCTCACTAAGCTTACTAATTTACTATCGGAGATTTTAGATGTTTGATAAGTGTCAACCATTATCGATAATGGATCAGCCCTCCCAATACAATAGGAAAGCTGAATTAAGCATCTCTTGGCCAATTTTGCCGCAACAATATTCTTTGCTATATAGCGTGCCATATATGCTGCTGATCTATCTACCTTTGATGGGTCTTTACCTGAAAAGGCACCGCCACCATGAGCAACAACACCACCATAAGTATCCACAATAATCTTTCTGCCAGTCATACCCGTATCACTCTGGGGACCACCAACAAGGAACTTACCCGTTTCATTAATAAAAAACTTAGTCTTCTTATCTATCCATCTGCCTAAAACAGGCCTAGCAACCTTGTCAATAATTACAGCCTTGGCAGAAGGTTTCATTTTTGTACCTGTCTTATCAAGAACAGTTTCTGTATGTTGCGTTGCCAGAACTATCGAATCTACTCGAACCGGTCTGCCTGCCTCATATTGAACTGTAACTTGGGATTTACCATCAGGCCCTAAGAATTTTAAAATATTATTTTTTCGCACATGCGTTAACCTAGACACCAATTTATGGGCCAGGACTATGGACAGAGGCATAAGCTCATCGGTCTCATCGCAGGCATAACCAATCATCATGCCTTGGTCGCCTGCTCCGCCACGATCAACACCCTGGGCAATATCGGGAGACTGTGCATGTATCGCATTAAGTATGGCACAGGTTTTATAATCAAATCCGTACTTAGGCGAGTCATAGCCAATCTCACGAATAGTATTTCTGGTAACGCCATGAACATCAATATAACTAGAGGTTGTGATTTCTCCACCGACAATAATCAAACCCATAGTTACATATGTCTCACAGGCGACGCGTCCAGCAGGATCTTGTTTCAATACCTCATCAAGAATAGAATCAGAAACCTGATCACACAACTTATCGGGATGACCTTCTGTTACTGATTCAGATGTAAAAAATATTTTTTCTTTGTGCATACTTTTTCCTTCCTTTCTTTTCAACACAGATATAAGTAAGTATCTGTGTAAATATTATATTAAATCAGGGTGTATTACCGTCTGGAATGTCTTGTTTGCTTTAAAGTACTGTTTTTTATCTCCGATGTCAAACCATCTGCCGTTAAAAACCCAACCATAGGCGTAACCCTTCTTAACAAGCCAGCTAATATAGTGTCCAACTGCATCTTTTTTCTGACTCAAGCGCAAATACCTATCAATAATCTTTCCCTTTCCCTTGGGAAAATAATATAGACACATTGCCACCAGGGTCGACTTAGGTTGTCTTGGCTTCTCTTGAAAATTTGTAATCTTTCTATTGCGGCCAATCCGAACAACACCGTATTTTGTTACCTCAGTTTTTTTCTTAAAGTCAAAAAGTCCAACGCAAATCTTTTTTGATTCCCTGCCCCATTTTATGAAATTTCCTAACTTTGCATCAAAAAGATTATCAGCGCCAATAATGACAATATCCTCTTTTATATTCTTTTTATCAATTACAAAACCTAGATCGGCGATGGCTCCTAATTTATCCTCATCTGAGGCTGTCTTATCATTGAGGATAGTTACCTTCTTTTTGAAATGATATTCTTTAGCCCAATTCTTAAAATCAGTATGAAAACGATTATTCGTCACAACTATAATCTCATTTATATCAGGGATCAATTCCAATTTATGGATAATAATATTAATAACCGGCACGCAATTAATAGGCAGCAATGCCTTGGGAAAATTTAAGGTCAAAGGATAAAGCCTGGTAGCATAACCGGCTGCAAGTAATATTGCCTTCATTTTTCTCCTTTCCTAATATAATTTAACAATCTCGTTCAATTTTCTGCTAGTAAATTCTTCTACTGCTTTGGAATCAGACAGCGTTAATGCTTTATCAGCTATTTCTTTTGCCTGGTTGTAACTAACCGCACGAATAATACGCTTAATCTCCGGAATAGCAACAGTGGAAACACTAAACTCATCAAGACCCAAACCCAAGAGTAAAATAACAAATGCTGGCTCACCCGCCATCTCACCGCACATACCAACCCAGATATTTTCCTTATGTCCGGCATCTATTATACTCTTGATTAAACGTAACACAGCCGGATGTGCAGGCTCATAAAGATAAGCGACCTTTTCGTTGCTTCTATCTACAGCGAGAGAATACTGAATTAAATCATTCGTCCCAATACTAAAGAAGTCTACCTCCTTAGCCAAGATATCGCAGGTTAAGGCAGCGGAAGGAACCTCTATCATTGCCCCGACCTCAATATCTTCATCAAAGGAGACCTCCTCCTTTCTTAGCTCTTGTTTGCACTCTTCCAAGAGTTCATTAGCCTGTTTTAATTCTTCTACCCCGGAAATCATCGGATACATCAATTTTAAATTACCGTGGCTAGATGCACGTAACACTGCGCGCAACTGTACCTTAAAAAATTCAGGCTTAGCCAAACAGAAACGTATTGCGCGCCAGCCTAAAAATGGCGCCATGTCATGAGGAACTTTTAATGTTGATATAAATTTATCCCCTCCTAAATCAAGGGTGCGAACAATTACTGCATTTGGGGCTACCTTCTCGGCAACTACCTTATATCTGTTGTAATGCTCTTCTTCAGAAGGAAGGTCCCTTCTATTCATATAGAAGAACTCTGTGCGATAAAGCCCTATTCCTTCAGCGCCATGAGCGAGTACAGAATCTACCTCCTCCGGCAACTCAATATTAGCAGCCAATATAATTTTTCTGCCATCAAGAGTCACAGGCGATAAGTCCTTAAACTCCTGCACCGTTGCAACACGACTTAGGTTATCTTCTTTTACCTTGGCATATTTACTGATATGTTCCTGAGTAGGATTAACAATAACAACGCCTTGGCGACCGTCTACAATAAGCCTGTCATCGCCTCTTATAGCAAGAGTAGCCTGTTCCAATCCCACAACAGCAGGTATCTCTAAACTCTTAGCTAAAATAGCAGTGTGAGAGGTCCTGCCTCCTATATCAGTAATTAAGGCAATGACGTGCTTTTTGTTCATTGTTGCAGTATCAGAAGGAGAAAGTTCGTGGGCAACAACAACCACCGGTTCCTCTAAATCGGTTAGGCTCTTCTGTTTCTTGCCCATTAGATTATGGATAACGCGTCTACCTACATCATTGATATCAGATATCCTCTCTCGTAAATACTCATCCTCGATCTTTGAAAAGACATCCATGTATTTTTTGAGCGCCTGGGAGAAGATATATTCAATGCAAACCTTCTCTTTCTTTAATCTGGTAATCACCTCGTCAATCAACATTCTATCTTCCAGAACAAGTAGATGGGCGTCAAAGATCTCACTACCTTCAGCGCCCATATCTTTGGATATCCTCTTTTGGATATCTATAATCTCTTTTCGAGTCTTAATCAACGCCTCTTCAAAACGGGCAATCTCTAAGGGAACCTCCGGGGCCTCAATTGGTTTCTTTAGAACCCTGAGCTCCTGCTTACCAAATATATAAGCTCTACCGATTGCTACGCCTGGTGCGGCGGGTATTCCTTTTAATTCAATATAATTACTCATCTTTACTAACCAATGCGATTAATTGTTCTATTGCCTCAGCGGCATCATCACCTTCAGCGACTATCGCTACACGCGAACCTTTTTCAGCAGCAAGCATTAGAATCCCCATGATCGACTTTCCATTAACCTCTTGAGCACCCTTCTTAATAGTAATATTTGAATCAAACTTATTGGCAAGCTGTACAAATAATGCTGCTGGCCGAGCATGTAAGCCCTGTTTATTCTGGATAACGACTTCTTTTTCGATAATGTGCATGGCTTTATCTTTTAGACATAATTCGCAATTATATTCACTATGGTTTTAGCCAATTTTTTACTATCATGTCTTACAAAATCTGTGAAATTAACTAGGTCTTCCTCCACAACCAAGTATCCTGCCTCGCGAATCTTTTGACTATCAGCAATAACAGGAAATGATTGCTTTTCTCTATATTTATTCAAAAAATGTTCTGGGATCTTAGCATTGTTCACTACGCAAGCATCAACGATCTTTTTATTTGTATGATTAATTAATGCCTTTAAATGGTCAAAGGCAGTATATCCGTCTGTCTCGCCTCCTTGAGTCATAACATTACAGGTATAGATCTTAAATGCGTGTGACTTTATTATATTATCAACTATATCCTGAATTAATAAATTTGGTATAACACTTGTATAGAGGCTACCCGGACCTAATATAATTAGCTCTGCTTCTTCAATTGCCTTTAAGGCACTACTTGAGGCCCTAATCATTGCAGGCCTTAAAGAAATACGTTTAATAGGCTCACCCTTACTGGGAATCTTTGCCTCACCAAGAGTCTTGCTGCCATCAAAGTAGCTAGCTTCTAAAGTCACTCTTTCTAAAGTCGCAGGTACAACCCGACCCCGGATAGCCAATACCTTACTTGACTGCTCAATGGCCTTTTCAAAATCTCCGCCAGTAAGTTTAGTCATAGCAGTCAGAAAGATATTGCCAAAGCTGTGACCTTTAAACTCCGTGTCACCTTCAAAGCGAAACTGAAACAGATTCTGCATTAGAGGCTCAGCATCAGCTAAGGCAACAAGGCAATTGCGGATATCTCCGGGTGGCAATACATCGAATTGTTCTCTCAAGCGACCAGAAGAACCACCATCATCAGCCACAGTAACAATAGCAGTAATATTATTAGTAAAACTTTTTAAACCTTGCAGCAACGTTGACAGTCCGGTTCCACCGCCGATGGCAATAATCTTAGTACCCTTCTCGAGTTGCCGCTTGCGATACATAATATCTACCAATTCCCTTTCTCTCTCCGGCAAGAAAACCGTAATAAAGGATTTCATCAATTTCTTAATGCCGGCAATAATCATACCTATTCCCACCAAGATGATAAATGCATCGAAGAACTTGATAACCAGGAATTCATCAAATATTAATCTTGCCCAACCATAACCAAAA